>JAYPLH010000178.1:0-4160 GCA_038365355.1 Fidelibacterota bacterium | reverse complement strand
CTAATAACATAGACGGATGTCCTGCTATATGGGATGGATTCCATCACTACGTTCTCACTAATCCTGGTAGCGACTTAGTATATGAAACAAATGAGCTTCCTGGAAAAGAAGGTTACAACAAGGTCATGTTAACTGCAGAACAATTAAACTATCCTGAAGTGGAAAGGGTATATCAAGCACTTGATTTCACTTTTTCAAAAGATTGGGATGATGTTTACTTCATAGACGGACTAATTACAGTAAGTTCTACAAAAGGTAACTATGAAGGTTCAGTTAAATCTGACAACGGTCAGGATGATGCAGGTCTTACTCAGGATTTTGACCAACCAGGATTAACTGATGGATCTTACGGACTTTTGCCTAACCACAGAGATTATAGAATTAGTGTATTCGGTGGTTACCAAGCTACAGATAACTTAGTACTTGGATTCAATAGTTCACTTACTGCACCAAGAAAGTTTGGTTGTATCGGTACACACCCAACTGATGTTTTTGCACAAGCTTATGGTGACTCTTCTTGGTATTGTGGTAAACAACTTACTCCTAGAGCTTCTATTTTTGAAAGTGACACTATTTTCCAATTAGATTTCTCAATGGCTTGGGATCTTGGTGGAGCTGGAATTCTTAAAGAATCTAGATTTAAGGTTGATATTTTTAATATCCTAGGTCAAGACGGTGTTGATGATATGAATGAATATGGTGAAAGCGGTGGACCAACCTCTTACCCATACAAGTATTACCAATTACCGATTTCTTATCAGTACCCTAGATCTATTAGATTGGGTATTGAAGCAAGATTCTAAGAATCTGCTTAAAAAAAAAGGAACCTTTTAGGTTCCTTTTTTTTATAATAACGATATGAATAAATTAATTCCTCTTATTTTAGTTCTTTTTATTTTTTCCTGTTCTTCGCAGGATTCTTTGGATATTCAATCTGCAAATCAACAAGGAATTTTGTTGCTTGATAACGGAACTGAACCACAAGGTTTAGATCCCCACATTGTTACTGGAGTTACCGAACATAAGATAGTCATTTCTTTGTTTGAAGGATTAACTATGCAAAACCCTAATGGTGAAGGCGTTATACCTGCCGCAGCTGAATCCTGGGAAATATCTGATAACGGATTAGATATTATTTTCAATATAAGAGAGAAGGCGAGGTGGTCAAATGGCGATCCACTAACTGCTCAAGACTTTGTATATTCATGGAGAAGGATATTAACTCCTGCTCTTGGATCTAGATATCCTGATATGTTGTATGCTGTAAAAAATGCTGAACAGTTTCATAAATCTGAAATTAGTGATTTTAATTTGGTTGGAGTAAAAGCTTTAGATTCTAAAACTTTAAAAGTTACACTTAAGACTAAGACACCTTATTTTTTAAAACAATTAGCACACTATGCAACTTTTCCAATTCATCCTCCAACAATAGAAAAGTTCGGTGGTATTACTAATCGAGATAGTAGGTGGACTCGCCCAGAGAATATGATTTCAAATGGGCCTTTTATTTTAGAAGAGTGGTCTATTAACAAGGTAATAAAAGTAACAAGGAATATGAAATACTGGGGCAATGATAACCTCCAATTAAACGGCATTCATTTTTTTCCCATTGACAATGAATCTACATCGGATAGATATTATCGATCTGGTAAAACTCACAATCTTTACACAATTCAAACTGAAAAGATTGCTAAATATAAAGAGGATTTTCCTGATCAATTTAAATTAGAACCTTATTTTGGAACGTATTATTATCGTATTAATACTAAAGTTGAACCCTTAAACGACATTAGAGTCAGGAAAGCTCTTTCACTGTCCATTGATAGAAATTTAATTGTTGAAAAAGTTACAAAAGGAGGCCAAAAACCTGCATACTCATTCACACCTCCAAGCGAAAATTATTACGACCCTCCTACCAAATTAGAATACGATCCCGATCTTGCTAGAAAATATCTTAAGGATGCTGGATATCCAAACGGCGAAGGCTTCCCTGAATTTGAACTTCTTTATAATACTAATGAAGGTCATCAAAAAATAGCTCAAGCCATACAACAATTTTGGCTTAAAGAACTAGGAATAAAGATCACTTTAACTAATGTTGATTGGAAAGTTTACCTTGATAGAGAGAGTCAAGGTCAATATCAAATTTCACGAGCTGGCTGGATTGGTGATTATGTCGATCCTAATTCATTTTTGGACATGATGGTAACCGATAGAGGTAATAATAAAACTGGATGGTCTAATAAAATCTATGATTCATATGTCAGGAAGGCAGCCTTTGCTAAAGATGAAGATGAAAGATTATCTAATTTTTCTAAGGCTGAGGAAATATTAATAAATGAGGTACCAATTATTCCAATTTATACTTACACAAGGGTATATATGCTTAGGGATGAAGTAAAAGGATGGTATCCAAATCTTCTTGATACACATCCCTATCAATTTATATATTTGGAAGATTGACTTATTTCATCCTAAAAAGAGTTTTCACTTATATTCCTGTAATGCTGATTGTTGTATCAGCAACCTTCTTTATGGTTCACGCTGCTCCTGGGGGGCCATTTGATGATGAAAGAGTTGCATCTCCAGAAATTTTAAAACAATTGAATGATACCTATAATCTTAATGATCCATTAATCAGTCAATTAGGTAACTATCTTTTAAATGCTATTCAAGGAGATTTTGGTCCGTCTTATAAATATCCTGGAAGAACTGTTTCAGAATTAATTTTTTCAGGACTTCCAATAACAATGGAGCTGGCACTATATTCAATTCTGTTCGCATTATTTTTAGGAATTCTGTCTGGTATTCTTGCATCTCTAAATCCAGGAAAATTGCTCGATCATTTACCTATGAGTATTTCGATGATTGGAATATGTGTTCCTTCCATCATACTTGGCCCCATTTTAATTTTAACCTTTGGAATATGGTTTGAAGTTTTTCCTGTAAGCGGCTGGGGAGAATTCCCTGGCGATAAAGTTTTACCAACAATTACTTTAGGGTCAGCCTATGCAGCTATTTTTGCAAGATTAACAAGAGGTGGCATGTTGGAAATTCTTGCTCAAGATTTTATTAGAACCGCTAGAGCAAAAGGCTTAAATGAAACTAAAGTTGTTGTTTACCATGCTTTACGAGGCGGGATTATGCCTACTGTAGGCTTCTTAGGCCCCGCAATAGCTGGTTTATTCGCGGGATCGTTTGTAGTTGAAACTATATTCCAAATAAATGGTATTGGGAGATATTACGTTCAGGCAGCTTTTAATCGAGATTACACATTAATATTAGGCATCTCAATCTTAATAACTTTTTTTACACTAACATTTGTTCTACTTTCAGATATTTTGGCTACTTACCTAAACCCTAGACTTAGAGAAAAGGGATCGATGAATTGATTATGATTTTTCTGATTAATTTTTACAAATACCATAAGTTAGCATTTTTTAGTTCTATATTTATTTTCGGATTAGTCTTTCTTGCACTTATTACACCATTCATTACCCCTTATAGTTATTCAGAACAAAATCTTTTATTAGGTGCAGCACCTCCTTCTGCAGAATATATGCTTGGTACAGATGTATTAGGGAGAGATCTTTTTACGAGAATGCTTTACGGCAGCAGAGTTTCTTTATTAGTTGGTTTTCTTGCAACTTTAGTAGCCCTCACCATAGGTGTTTTATGGGGCTCGATAGCAGGTTATTTAGGAGGAAGAACTGACTCTTTAATGATGAGAATAGTTGATATTCTTGACGGTCTGCCTTTCGTTATTTTTTTAATTTTAATATTAGTAATTATTGGTAGAAGTATGACTTTACTATTTTTAGCAATAGGTGCCTTTGGCTGGCTATCCATGGCTAGAATCGTAAGAGTCCAAGTTCTGGGTCTAAGACGCCAAGACTATGTATTAGCAGCGCAAAGCATGGGTGCAAGCAATCTAAGAATTTTGTTTAAACACATTATTCCAAACGTTTTAAGTTCGGTTATCGTATATTCAACGCTTTTAATACCTCAGTTTATGTTGTTAGAAGCATTTTTAAGTTTCTTGGGACTCGGAGTTCAACCTCCGGAAAGTTCTTGGGGAATATTGATTAGGGAAGGCGCTATTACAATGGAAGAATATTGGTGGCTTTTAATATTCCCTTCCATAGTATTTTCTCTGACTT
>JAYPLH010000011.1:3329-23978 GCA_038365355.1 Fidelibacterota bacterium | reverse complement strand
CCTTTTCTATCACTATTAAATACATCATAGAGAGCTTTCCATGATCCAATATCATTCCATTGAAAATCAGCAGGAATTACATAAATATTATCCGCTTTTTCTAATAAACCATAATCAATCGATTCAGGCTTTATAAATTCCCATAATTCATCAAAGGAATCCCCGCTATCTATTTTTGGAGCAATCTTCGCAACCTCGTCTAAGAGTTCAGGCATATGTATTCTCATACTACTAAGAAAAGTTTTTACTTTCCAAAAAAACATCCCAGCATTCCATAAAAAATCACCACTTGCAATAAACCTTTCTGCAAGTTTATCATGCGGCTTTTCAGCAAAAGCCTTGACCTGAAAAGCTCCCTCAGGTTCGATTTGATTATTTTCATCATACTGAATGTATCCATATGCAGTCGAAGGATAATTAGGTTTAATTCCAATAGTTACAATATTATTGCCTTTTTTTGCTATACGATCAGCCCTATAAATCGCTTTTTGAAATTTTTGGTGCCCTACTATGTAATGATCAGCCGGAAAAACACACATAACATCATTTGGATTTTTTAAAGCTAAATATGTAGCCATCATTCCGATTGCCGGAGCTGTATTCTTCCCTGAAGGTTCGATAATTACATTATTAGCATTTACCCCCTCAATGTTTTTTATAATCAACTTATGTAAATCTTTCCTGGTTATTATATAAATATCTGATATTTTTTTTATTTTTTTTAGTCGATTCACAGTTATTTGTAACATCGATTCTTCACCAAAAATATTCAATAACTGCTTCGGTTGATTTTTTCTACTATATGGCCAAAATCTACTACCAATACCGCCTGCTAGAATAACACACTTCATTTTAGTAATTTTTTCCTAAAAAAATATCATTCAGCTCTAATTCCCAATTTGATCTAATATCTATTGTATCAGGATAATAATAAAACCATTCTGAAGGTTGGTATGGAGCGATGACTCCTGATGAAATTTGATTATCTTTGTTTTTATCTTGAAAAAACATTAACAAATATTGACCTTCAAGTATATTTTCTAATCTAAATAACCCATCTGAATTTAAATTATTTTTTTGACGACACCTTCATTTCCTAGCATTTTTAATTCAACCTTTAAATTATTAGAATGTTCTATACCTGGATTTATTACTAAAGAACCATATTTTTGATAGTTCGAGCTTTTTAAGGAAATCGTATATATCGAATCTTTTAAAATTTTTCTGTAGAAGGGTACAATAGATCTCTGAGGGATTTTAATAAAATAATCTTTATCTGGTATCCAATTATCCCTCGGAAGCATTTTGACAGAAAGCGGATTGATCCATTCTTTATCGTAATCTACAAGTATTGAATCTTGAAATATGGAAAAATTACTTTTGCTATTTACAGTATCAATTACACTTGAAAAGGTTAGGTATATCGGAACTATCTTGTCTTCTTCAATTTTAAATCTTTCTTTTTTTTGAGGGCTAACTAAAGAAATGCTTGTTGTATCCACAAAGGTATCCATTTTTATTCTGATTTTTCCAGGTTCAAAATAATTATGTAGCCTCTGTCTATCTTCTTTAATTTCTATTGTTATAAAACTTTTTGTTAATCGATCTAATATAAAGTTTATTTTTTTATTATCTTTATTTTCTTGAAAAAACTGAATATTGGCTTTAACTGAATCTTCATAAAAAATATCTATGTGATCTAAGGAGAAATAATCTTCTATTTTTTTTGAGAAAGTAATACATCCCCAAGATCCTTCAATCCATTCTGCCTGGACCATTCGAATACTATTTTTTTCATTTGGAAGATAAACATTAATATTTTCTTGATTCAATTTTTGCTTTAAACTAATAACTGATTCCCAATGTAATCCATATAGCATATTTTTTGGTACAATTGATAATCCAGATAAAGAATTATCCAAAGCAACAAGACGATAATCTCCTGGAGATAAAAATTTAAATTCGTATTGGCCAGAATCGGAGGCGTCAATTGAATAATCAGGTATTCTTTTATAAAAATCTAAAGAATCTATTTTATCTTTAATTTTCCACAATTGAATAGAACTGTTTTTTGAATTATATATCCTACCGCTAATTGATCCGTTATCAATCTTGTTTCCTGTAGAAAAAGCAAATTGTATTCCCTGAGAAAGCTTCACCTTACGTTCATCAGACAATTTTCTATTTATAACAACTATATATGTCTGATTGTTTTCTAAAGAGCCTTCAAAAATGATTTGAATTTTTTTACCTTTATACTTAATGATTGGTTCTTGCTCCAAATTTGGCAAAATAGTAATCGCATCCTTAATACTATTTTCATCAATATATTCTGAAAAAATTAATTCTATTTGATTATCATTGTAATTAGTTGTTCTATTTTTAGGAACAGTACTTATTAACTCAGGAGGCGTTTCATCTTTAGCCCCTCCCGGAGGGGACATTATAGCAGCACATGAGATAAATAAAAAAAACGGAACGTAGTAAATCTTATTTCTAAAGTCTGTAATTATTTTAACCAATCTTTTAATCACGCCTTTCTAAATTTAAAGAGATCTCTTTATTAAATGTAATTTCTGATTTTGAGATATTAAGTGTTATACAATTTATCTTTACGCCTTTAGCATTTGCTTCTATCAAAGCAGATGAAAAATGTGGATCTCTTTCCCACATTGGTTGAAAAGAAGATGCATCTTGACGTTGACAAACAAAAAGAACTCCTGCTTGATATCCTTGAGATATTAGTTCTTGAAGCAATTTTAAATGTAGGAATCCCCTTCTAGTCACCGCATCAGGAAATTTTGCTACTCCATTTTTTACATAAGTAACTGACTTGACTTCTAAATAAAAAAGAGCTCCACTTTGATTCTCAAGTAAAAAGTCTATCCTATGATTTTGAATTGCGACTTCAGGCTTAATTAATTTATATTTTCTGTACATGGGTAAAGTATTTGTCATCAAAGATTCTTTTACAAATACATTTGGCAGAGTTGAGATTAAGGATATTAGTTGCCCTTTATGTTCTACGAACACGGTATCATAATTAGTTTTCCTATTTGAATTATTTTTTACATACCTTACCCACAATTTACATCCAACGACCAGTAGCTCTTTAAGCCTACCTGGATCTGGAAGATGGCTCTTATACTCCTTCCCATTAATATTAACTATTGTGATAAAACGATTAGGACGTGCAACAAATATTGCTGGGGTTAATGTATCATTTAATTTCATCATTGAGTTAAGGTAAATATGATATAATATTGTGTAAATTTGAAAAATAATTTACAATAATATTCAATGCCACTTGTCCCTTCTTATATAAAAAAACTATCTAGCTATAAACCTGGAAAACCAATAGAAGAAGTTGAAAGGGAACTTGGTATTAGCAACATTATCAAATTAGCATCAAACGAAAACCCGCTTGGGCCATCTCCAAAAGCAATAAATGCGATTGAGTCAAATATCCATAACTTTCATCGATATCCAGATGCATCTGGATATGACTTAAGAAAAAAATTAGCAAAAAATTTTAATGTAAAAATAGATAATGTTGTGATTGGAGCAGGGTCTGAAGGTATAATGTCAACAATTATGAGAACATTTTTATTAAATGATGACCAGTTAATAGGTTCTGAGAATTCATTTATTGGCTTTAAAGTATTAGCGAATGCTTCTGGCCGATTAACGAATTGGGTTCCGATGAAAAATAACCGGTATGACCTAGATGGTATGGCGAAAAAAATTAATGATTATACAAAAATTATTTATATTGCAAATCCAGATAACCCTATGGGAACTTTTGTAACTAAAGATGAGTTTGATGAATTTTATTCATATGTACCCCCTAGAGCTTTGATAATACTTGACGAAGCTTATTTTGAATTCGCTAAAAATATTCCAGAATATCCAGATTCAATGCACTATAGATATAATAATGTTATTACACTGAGAAGTTTTTCAAAAGCATATGGACTTGGTGGTTTAAGAATTGGCTATGGGTTTGCGCACCATGATCTAGTATCAAACTTAATGAAAGTCAAAGTACCTTTCGAACCTTCAATTCCTGCACAAATTGCAGGATGCGCAGCTTTAGAAGATTTAGATTTTCTTGAAATGACAGTTAAAACAAATAAAAACAGCTTACAATATCTACAGGATGAGTTTAATAAGCTGGGGGTGTTATTTTTACCATCAGCAGCAAATTTCATAACTACTATTTGGAAATCTGAAGATGAGGCAAAAAGGATAGTAAATAAATTAATGGAATCAGGTATTATTGTTAGGCACCTTAAATCTTTTGGATGGCCCAACTATATTCGAATATCGACTGGATTAGATAAGGAAAACGAAGGACTCATAACTCAATTAAAAGCAATATTATGAAAAAAATCGATTATAAAATCAGCGGATTTAACCATTGTGAATTTTATGTAGGTAATGCAAAGCAGACTGCTCATTATTATCAAACTACAATGGGATTCCAATTGATAGCTTACCGTGGATTAGAAACAGGAGTTCGAGATAGAGTTAGCTATGTGCTGAACCAAAATAAAATAAACTTGGTAATTACATCTCCCTTACAGAAAAACACCCCAATTGGATCACATATAGATATACATGGAGATGGTATTAAAGATGTTTCATTTACAGTTGATGATTCTGAGCTCGCCTGGAGGACATCAATCGACCGTGGAGCTAGGAGCGTACTAGAGCCCATGGAGATGAAAGATGATGACGGTGAAGCTGTTATTTCTGCAATTCAAACTTTTGGACATACAATACATACCTTTGTTGAAAGAAAAAACTATAAAGGTATATTTTTACCAGGATTTCAATCCTCTAAAAATTCTAATTCTACTTCATCAGGTTTAGTACATATTGATCACATAGTGGGTAATCAACCAGATGGAGAAATGAAAAAAGTATGTGACTTTTATGAAAAAATATTTAACTGGCATCGATTCTGGACTGTTGATGATAAAGATATCAATACACAGTATTCTTCCTTACGATCCGTAGTAATGGCGAATGATAATGAAAAAATAAAAATGCCAATTAATGAGCCAGCAGATGGAATAAAAAAATCTCAAATCCAAGAATTTATTGATTATTATGAAACCGCTGGAATCCAACATTTGGCATTTTCAACAAAAGATATTATTTCAACAGTAAAACTAATGAGAAAAAATGGAGTTGATTTTTTACCAACTCCTGACACATACTATGAAAAACTTACAGATAGAGTGGGTCCTATTGATGAAGACATCAATGTTCTTTCTCAACTCGGGATACTTGTAGATTCTGATGAAAATGGTTACATGCTACAAATATTCACCAAACCTCTTCAGGATCGGCCAACTCTTTTTTTTGAGATAATTCAAAGAAAAGGGTCTAATAGTTTTGGAAAGGGAAATTTTAAAGCCTTATTTGAATCGATTGAACGAGAACAACAAAAGAGAGGAAACCTCTAAATGAAATTAGCAACTTTTACAACTGAAGGTAATGAGGATCCAAGATACGGATTTAAACAAAAAGAATATATTATAGACATTCTTTATTTTTCAAAATTTTTACAAGAAAAAAATAATGATGATAGATTTTTAAATCTTCCCCATTCACTTAAAGAATCTCTAAAGAATTGGAACAAAAACTTTAAAAAATTTAAAGACCTTCATAATGCTTCTTTTAATGAAAATCTAAATGTAAAAACAAAAGATGGTTTTCAAATTGCTCAATTAGAATCTGATATAAATTTTTTAGCTCCGGTTCCCAACCCACCTTCCTTTAGGGATTTTTACGCATTTGAACAACATGTTCGGTCCGCTAGAAAACTTAGAGGACTTGATATGCACCCAGACTGGTTTAAGATCCCTATTTTTTACTTTTCCAATGCAGGAGCGGTATATGGTCATCGAGCACCTATACCCTATCCAAAAGGGACTCAAGAACTAGATTTTGAATTAGAGTTTGCGGTGATAATAGCCAATGGTGGATCTGATATCAGCCAGAAAGATGCAAACAATTATATAGCAGGCTATACAATTTGCAATGATTGGTCTGCCAGAGACCTTCAGCGTGAGGAAATGGCTATGAGCTTAGGACCCGCAAAAGGGAAAGATTTTGCAACTAGCTTTGGTCCTTTCATGGTAACACCAGATGAACTAGAAAAAAAATGGGATGATAATGGTAAGCTCCATTTAAGAATGACCTGCCATATAAATGGCAATTTGATTTCTGATGGGAATACAAATGATTTGTATCATCCTTTTACTAAAATGATTGAAAGAGCATCTATGAACACTAATTTAATGCCTGGAGATTATTTAGGATCTGGAACTGTTGGAACGGGTTGTATTCTTGAGCTAAGGCCAGAAAACACCGGAGGGTGGATAAAAAAAGGAGATATTATAAAATTAGAAGTTGAAGATTTAGGTGTTTTAAAAAATACCATCGTATAATTCACAATGCCTTTTTATCAAAAAAGAGGAAAGATCCCTTCCAAAAGACATACTCAGTTTCTAAATGAAAATGGAGGTTTATATTGGGAAGAACTTATTAGCAGGGGTGGATTCAGCAACGTATACTCCAATGTGTATCATCTCCACCCACCCACTGCAATAAAAAAAGTTGGACATTTTAAAATACTTGAATTACAAGAACAATTTCAAACCCATCGCCCCCACCATCTTTATACTTCTAAATTAAATTTAGACGGAGATTACCTTTCATCCAGAGCACCTCTTTTCTATAATCAAGATATAATTATATCAAAAGGGCATATGACTCAATCCATGAAATACTTATATAGAAATGGTCGTAGGGATGAAATTATTTTTATTCATTCTGGCAAAGGAAAATTTTTATCAAATTTTGGGAGTCTTGATATAAACCAGGGTGATTATATTGTAATCCCAAGGGGAGTTACTTGGCAAATCCAAATTAATGACAAAATGCATTTTTTAATTATTGAATCTAAACATCCTGTTTCCACCCCTGATCGCTATAGAAATGAATATGGCCAACTTCTAGAACATGCACCGTTTTGTGAAAGAGATATACAAACACCTAATTTTGAGAGTCCAAGGAACGAAAAAGAAATTGAAGTTAAGGTAAAAGTTAATGGTGGAATTCAAAGTTACATTTATTCATTCCACCCATTTGATCTAATCGGATGGGATGGATATTATTTCCCATATATTTTAAACATAAATAATTTTATGCCTATTACTGGAAAGATCCATCAACCACCACCTGTTCATCAAACATTCAAAAGCAATGGGTTTGTCATCTGTTCATTTGTGCCACGCCTCTTTGATTATCATCCAAAGGCTATCCCTGCTCCATATGCACACAGTAATGTAGATTCCGATGAAGTTATATTTTATTCCAAAGGTGAATTTATGAGCAGAAAGGGGATTGAAGAAGAATCAATTACTTTCCATCCTAGTGGACTACCTCATGGGCCGCAACCTGGAAAAATTGAAGAATCAATTGGTGCCAAAGAAACAAATGAAATAGCTGTAATGATTGATACATTTCAACCGTTAAAAACAACCTCTAGAATCAATGAAATTGATGATAAAAATTATCCATTGTCATGGTTAAATAATGATTTACGACCCCGCTGAACATCCTTTTTCAGAAACACATAAACTGATGATTGGTTCTATAGTTCCAAGACCAATAGCCTTAGTTTCAACAATTTCAAATGATGGTATCAATAATCTTGCCCCCTTTTCATATTTTAATGGAGTTTGCTCGAAGCCACCTACTATCATGTTTGCTCCAGCAAGAAGAGGGTGGGATGGTAAAGAAAAAGACACTTTAATTAACATTCGTAATACAAAAGAGTTTTCAATAAATATTGTATCCGAAGATATAGGAGAAAAAATGGTGAAATGCTCTACTGATTACGAAAAAGAAGTAGATGAATATTCTAAATCTGGATTGTCACCATTGTCATCAAAAAAAATCAAACCACCTATTGTTTCCGAATCAAAAATCAGTCTAGAGTGCATCTTAAATCAAATTGTTCAGATTGGAGAAGAAGATGCTGGAAGTGGATTTATTGTAATTGGCACCATAATCTTATTTCATATTGATGACGAAGTATATGATAATGGACGAATCATTCTTGACAAATTGCAACCTTTGGGAAGAGTTGCAGGTAATGGTTATGTGCGATCTACCAATACTTTTGATATAGTTCGTACAATAAAACCTGATGATTAAATTATTAATTTTTTATGTATAATTATCTATGGACCATGTAGATCCAAATTTATCTCAAATTGAAAAAAATATCTACAATGCTCAATGTATTGGCAATGTTGAACCGATAGAGTTTATGATACCCTATCCCTCAATGTGCTCTCTAATTGAAGGGCAAAATATTAAATATTCCAAACAAACGATTATAGAAAAACCATATTTAACAAACCTCGATTTTTACAATTATATCCAGCGCACAGCAAATTGGTTAGAATCTATTGGAGCAAAACCAAAACAGCCAATTATCATCCCAAAACTCAATTATCCCCAATCTGAAATTTTATTATATGGAATTTGGCAAATGGGTGCAGTAGCTGTTATTAATGCTAACTTAGATCATGGAGAACTAGAAAATCAGTTAAATGATCTAATGTTAATTTCTAGTAAAACAAATTTATTTAATAAAATAAAAAAATTTTCCAAAGAGTATAACCCAAAGTACAAACCTAATCTTAGTGAAGAAGCTCTTATCACTTTTGAAACTGGTAATGGAATAAAGCTATCTCATTACAACTTACTAGTTAATGCAAACAGCATTCAAAAAGCTCTCAATATAGAGAGTAGAATAAAAATTTACTGTGATCTTGAACCAGACTCATCTGCTTGGGCAGTATTTAAAGCGATATTACCAATTTATTCAGGATGTATTTTTGATAATGAAAATCCGGATTTAAGCATCGATACTCAAGATGGTGATTATCTATTACGATATGATTTTCGAAACTTGAAAAAATTTTCTAAAAATGATATAGCTATTTGTCCAGAAAATACCGCAGCTATTTCTGTAGGCTCTAATCCAATCCATCTTACAGATTTCTACTTAAATAAAAACGATTTGCAAATAAAAGGTCATTCTGTAATGATGGGCTATTTAAATCAAAATTTAAATAAATCAAGTTTTAAAAAAGACGGCTTTTTTATTCACTTTTAACTCTTTTTTAATCTAAATCCTTAAGAACTTCTTTAGCATGATCTTTGGGTTTTACCTTTTCATAAGCTTTTTGAATTATACCATTTGTATTGATTAAATAAGAAATTCTAAAAATTCCTTCATATTCTCTTCCGTACATTTTTTTCATTCCAATAGCCTCATACTTTCTAATCGTACTTTTATCTGGATCAGAAACTAATGAAAATGGGAATTTCTGTTTTTCACAAAAATTTTTTTGTGACTTTACAGAATCTGCACTCATTCCAAGAATAACTGTGTTTTTATCTTTAAAGTTATGAAACTCATCACGGAGTTCTTGACCTTCAATTGTTCATCCTGGTGTACTAGCTTTTGGGTAAAACCAAAGCAGTATGTTTTGTCCTGCAAAATCAGAAAGACTGATAGATTTTCCATCTTGATCATCCAAAGTGAAATCAGGTGCTTTTGTGCCTTCTAATAACATATATCCTCCAATTATATTGATACCTTAGACCATTTTATTCTTTCATCTTTAGAATTTAACATTTCATAGACAACTTTTAAACCTTTCTTCTGACCATTCCATGTTAATATATCATAGGCTTCTTCAAATGTAGTCCATTTAAATTGACAATGTTCCTCAGATAAAATGACATCCAAGCTCTTTACCTCTATACCGAATACCGGAACTAAGTTGACTTGGTCAAAATTAGACTCATAAAAAGTACTGACATGATCAGCAACAAACATTCTATAAGGAACGAGCCCCGTTTCTTCTTTTAGTTCTCTTATTGCCGTTTGTGATGCAGTCTCTCCTTTTTCAATCTTTCCGGCTACACCCTGCCAAAGGTGCTCATATATTTTGGTTTTCGATCGCTTCAGAATTAAAAAACTTAATTTATCTTTACTATAATGATAAATATATGCGTCAATTACTCTAACTAAAACTTCCCCCATTACATGCCTTTCATATTCTGCATTTCTTTCAAAGTTGTTTGGGACCAATCACTAAATGTTGAATTATTAATTTCTTTTCTAATACTTAGCATAAGATTTTGATAATAAGCAAGATTCAAAGTTGATGCTATCCTAATTCCCAATACTTCATTTATATTAAAAAGATGTCTCACATATGCTTTAGAAAATTGTTTCCCCCATTTGTGAGCACTGTTAGAATCTAATTCAGAGAAATCTTCTTTATATTTTTGATTTCTAATATTTATCACTCCATTGGAAGTAAAAATATGACCATTCCGTCCATTACGCGTAGGCATTACACAATCAAACATATCGACACCTCTTCTTACTGCTTTAATAATATCTGTTGGTTTTCCAACTCCCATTAAATATCGAGGTTGCGAAGAAGGTAAAAATTCCGTACAGTACTCTATGGTATCCATCATCGCCCGTTTTTCTTCACCAACTGCTAGTCCACCAATTGCAATTCCACATTCTGCATAAGGAAGTAATTCATCTATACTCTGTTTCCTTAACGACTTGTTTACACCTCCTTGTATAATAGGAAAAATTGTTTGCCCGTAGTTATAAAGAGATGGATTATTTTGTAACCATTTTACACATCTTCTCATCCAATTAGAAGTTCTATCAACTGCATTTTGTAACGTATTTAAATCAGATTCTCCAGGGGGACACTCATCAAAAGCCATTATAATATCTGCTCCTAAGTTTCGTTGAATTTTCATTGATATTTCAGGGGAAAGAAGATGTCTTGATCCATCAATATGACTTTGGAACTCAACTCCATCATCTGAAATTTTATTCAATTTAGCTAATGAAAAAACCTGAAAGCCGCCACTATCGGTTAAGATAGGTTTCTGCCATGATGTAAAGGCATGAAGACCTCCTGCTTTGTGAATGATCTCTATTCCGGGTCGAAGAAATAGATGATATGTGTTGCCAAGGATAATTTCAGAATTAAAATACTCAAGTTCCTCTGGAGAGAAAGTCTTTACAGCACCAACTGTTCCAACAGGCATAAATACAGGCGTTTCAATTTTACCATGATCATTATTTATACTCCCTGTTCGAGCTCTACATTTAGAGTCAGCCTTATAAATACTGAATTTCAAAATTTATTGGAAAAGTATTTTGAATGTTTCTTTAACATTCTTTACAGGATATAAATCCATGTCAACATTTTTCAATTTTTCTTTCATACCATAAGACGGCACTATGGCTTTTTTAAACCCTAAAGATAATGCTTCTGTTATCCTCTGATTTAAATGACTAATAGATCTCACTTCACCTGTCAACCCAACTTCTCCACAAAGGATAATATCCTTTTCTATATATTTATCCATTGTGCTGGATGCGATAGCAGAAATAATAGACAAGTCTGCTGCTGGATCATCAATTTTCAATCCCCCAACTAGATTGACAAAGATATCTTTTGTTCCCATAGCAAGACCAATTCTTTTTTCCAAAACGGCTGTAAGCATACCTAGTCGTTTATAATTAAATCCTGTCACATTTCTTTGCGCAGTATTGTAATTCGCATTTGTTACCAAAGCTTGAACTTCTATGAGAATTGGCCTAGTTCCTTCAAGTGATGGATATATGCTTGTTCCAGATACATTTGCACTTCTTTCTTCCAAAAAAATTTCAGATGGGTTTCCAATTTCACTTAAACCAGACTCATCCATTTGAAATATTCCAACTTCATGGGTCGCTCCAAATCTATTTTTGGAAGATCGTAAAATACGATGGTCATATCTATCATCCCCCTCCAAATACAATACTGTATCAACCATATGCTCTAGCATTTTAGGTCCGGCAATAGTTCCTTCTTTTGTAACATGTCCAACAATTAAAATAGTGATATTCTTACTTTTTGCTATCTCTAAAAATTTTTGCCCACAATCTTTAATCTGACTTGGAGAACCTGGTAAAGAATCAAGATCCAAATTAAAAATAGTTTGAATGGAGTCAATAATTACAAATTTTGGCTCCGTACGGTCTATATGAGTAATGATACCATTCAAATCACTTTCACCAGATAAAAATAAATTTTCTGTTTTAATTTTTAGTCTACGAGCTCGTATTGCAACCTGCTCTTCGCTTTCTTCAGCAGAAAAATACAGAGACCTTTGATTCAACTCAGAGCAGATATGCAAACTTAATGTTGATTTCCCAACTCCCGGACTACCACCCAATAATATTAAAGATCCGGGTAATAACCCTCCTCCAAGTACACGATCCACCTCTGCTAAAGAGGTATTCATTCTTTTTGCGGGTTCGTTTTTTAGAATATCATTCAAAGCATAAGAATCTTTAATATCTCTTTTTATTTTATTTTTTGAAATGGTAAAGTCAGATAGAGTACCCCATTCTTTGCAAGAAGGACATTGACCATTCCATTTAGGGAAGTCATCTCCGCAAGCACTGCAGAGGTAGACTTTTTTCAATTTAGGCATATTTCATCATATTAGCTATCTGGGCTCTATATTTTACCAATCAGGCCCAAGAGAAAAATACCATTGAGGTTTTGAATACCCATTTACATTCTTATCCCAAGCCGCTTCAATTTTCAAGAGGAAATACCCAAGGTTAATTTTTGTGCCTATACCTGAGGTCATAACAATTGGAGAGTAATTTCCTATATTATTGCCGCCATATCTAGAAGGCCAATCTTTAGTTGAAAACTCACTCTTATCATCCCAAGCTGCTCCAACATCAACAAAAGCATGACCACGAATATTTCCAAAAATCATTTTTAAAGGGAACCCCAATGCTAAATAATTAATAAAAGGAAATCGAACTTCTAAATTCATAAGGGATGTTGTAGCTCCAAATCTTTCTCCAAATCGTGCACCTCTTAAAGGCCAAGCATATTCAGTAAAGTAAATATCATGTATTAGAGATTCGTTCTCATCATCTAAAATTATATCTCTAAAATTACCACTATCCTCTATACCATTTGTTTCTCCACTTCCAGCAATAAGATAAGGCACACCTCCTAGAAAAAACTTTTGTTTATCTTTCCCTAGACTTGCTCCAAAAAAACCTCGAAGTGCAATAGTATAATCACGACCAAATCGCCAATATTTTCTCAAATCAGATTTTATAGTTTGAAATTTTAACTTATTGGATCCGTAACCCGGACTAATGGTCATAGTAGTATTTTTTCTAAAACCATCAATTGGTCCAGTGAAACCATAAACAGAATTGTCAAAAACCCAACTTAATGAAGGTAAAATAGTTGAATAAGTTGAATCTTCTTCTGGAAAATATTCAACTTGCCCAAAGGCATTATAGTCCTGGACTAATCTAGTATAATTAATATTATGCCAAGAAACCCCATAATCCATCCTCTGAAAACGACTAAAAGGGTGAGAAATAGATGTTTGTATACCATAATGGCGAAGCCTTACTAGAGACCAATAATCTACTTGAAAAAAATTAGCGTTTTGGAATCCAGTGAAATAATAGTCCAGCCTGTTTTTTAAATAACCATACTGGAAAAAATAATCACTATTCTCTAAAGTCAAAACCATTTCAGTTCCAAATGCAATTTGATGATCTCCCAGTATATCACTAAAGGAAAAATATGTCATTCCTGTTGCTCCGAAAACATTACTTAGCTGTAAATTGCCACTTACAAGGTCCAAGGTAAATCTTGTTTTATATGATTTCGGAATGTAGCGACCATCAATATATGTTGAATCTAGAGATATTGTTTCAGCATCATTTTTGCTATCTTCCATAGGAGCATTAAAGTTCTCATATCCTCTTGCAAAAACCCAATTCGAGTATGATGCAGATTCATTTTGGTATAAACGATTATTACTTTTATGACGTCTAAGATCTACAATTTCTTCAAGATCTAATTTGTCATTCATATGAAACTGAGTTGGAGCTACAGCTTGCTTTTTTAATGTTAGAGGCTGGTTTAAACTATATAGATCCCACCCAATCCCTGAATAACCAGCAAAAATAAGAGAGTTATCATCTCTGGAAATAGTTGGCTGCTGTAGACCTGTTAAAACATTAGTAATAGGATATTGAATATTTTCATTAAGAGTACCAGCAGCTTCTAACGGATGTAAAAATAAATTCCAAACACCATTATAATCAGCAGTATAGAGTAATGTCTCCTCAGTGTTCGCCCAAACCGGATGAGATTCATTATATTCTGTTTCTGTAATTCTTTTTATATGACCATTATTTGCATTAACAATATAGATATCTGTTTGTCCATAGTCATGGTTATACATTTCCCCATCAAATTCACCTGAAATAAAACTTCCTCTATCTGATACAAATGCAATTTCAGTACCCTCGCTATTCCATGAGGGGTATGAATCTGAAAAAACATCATCCGTTATTTTTCTTTTTTGTTCTGTATCTAAATTAAAAATATAGATGTCACTTGAAGCACCCGACTGACCTACAAATGCAATATCACTACCATTAGGACTCCATGCTGCTGAAAAAACACCATCCAAACCTAATTCATATTTTTTACTTTTTTTTGTTTCTATATCTATAAAATGAAGGACATCGCTCTTTCCTGCTTTAGCAGCGACAACAATATTTTTACTATCGGGTGACCACGACAAACCTGGCTGCAACCATTTTAGCTCTTCAAAATCAACGGATCGATTACCTTTTACAAGTTTCTTAATACGTTTCCCCGTCATAGCATCTGAAATATGAATATCGAAATACCCATTTTGATCCGTAAGAAACGCTACCATACTTCCGTCTGGAGAAAGTGCTGGACTTACATTATAAAAATTATTTGCTTTCTTGTGATCTGTTAGTTTTTCAGACATATCCTCAATTGGGTCTCTATCTTTAACATCCGGCCAGTATTCTTTCTTCAAATATTTGTGCCACTGTTTTGTTAAGTCATCATAATTCATACCAAGTGCGCTCTCGTAGCCTTTTTCATCATTTTGAGTACGTTTCATTGATCGAAAAACATCTGCAATTTTTTCTCTTCCGTATTTCCCTGTAATAAAACGCCATAAGGATTGTCCACCTTTATAAGCCATAAAGTAATTCAATTCTTTTACGGAAGGCATTCTCTCGTGTACAGCAATATCTCTCATCGTCATATCAGCTTTTGTATCCCAATTTGAGCTTAAATATTCAGCTAACCCTTCATTGGACCAAATTGGAACTCTAATTTTTGCGCGACTAGAAATAATATTTTGCATTCTGCCACCGTAAATCATATCATTTATCATAGCGTGCACAAGCTCATGATGAATAACATGTCGGAATTGTTCATAATTACCCTCAAAAGGAAAAACTACTCTATTTTTAAATAACTCTGTAACTCCTCCAACCCCTTCTCGCATGTATGGCCTTACAATATTTGTTTGCTGAAATTCATTATGAGAATTATAAACCATAATGGATACTCTATTTTTTAGATTCCATCTTAAATGAATAGAAATTTGTTCATAGGAATCCTCAGCAACATCAGCAACAAATTCTGCTAGGTCTTGCTCACCGTCATAATAATATATATCAAAATGAGATGTTTGGATATAGTTCCAGTCAAAGACTTTGTACTGGACCTTATTTTGCCCAAAGGATTGTGCGTTAATCTCAAAGCACATTATTAAAGATAAAAATAGGGCTGCTCTAATACTTCTAATATTCACGATGTTACTCTAATAAGACCACATATATTCTAAATTACTTTACCCAGTAAAGTCAACAATTGGAAGGTATCTTATATCATTTAAAAAAGATAAGATAATAAATTTATGAGGCTAACGATGGGAACCTTTCTTCTATCTTATCGAAACTAATATTCAGAGCATGGAAAAAGAAAAAATCTCCTAGAACTGTATTTATAAAGAAGGGTAGAGCTAAGGTGTAACAACTTATGAAACCCGCTAATGTATTAGGATAACCTAAAAGCCACACGCCAAAATTTGATATGAAAAAAAACAATATCGAACTTTTCAAAATTGCACCTTTATTTATTTTTTTAGAAAAATACCCAATGCATGAAATACCAATTATTGATATGTAAACAAAAGGAGTGATTGAATGAAATCCTAGAAAAATATCAGTGAGGATCATACAAAAAATAGGAAGGGAAAAAGCTAATTTTTTATCAGAAAACCTATTTACAGCGAATAAAGCCATGCCAGCAATAGGAGTAAAATTTGGCGGGTGAGGTAATAGTCTAGTTATTACTGCCAAAAAAATTAATGCTATAATTATTAAGTTTCTATTCATGTCTTACTAAAATTATTTATTTTTATGCTTTAATTTGCACTTATATAATATTGAGTCAAAACACCTTTATTAATAAAATGTAAAATTATTTTACTGATAAGCTTATAAGACATTCATTTTCTACTTCTAAAATTTGAAAATCATTTTCGGATTTTATAGTAAATACTTTCCCTTTTGGGAGGAAAAGAGTCAAGTGATCATTCATGTCATAAGCTTCATTCTTACTTTGGCCTTCAAAAAAATAATTATTTTCACCCGTAACAATTATATCAACAGATTCTCTTTCACCTGAATTATTTAATGCACGAATACTTACAGCAACTAATCCAGAATCAATTTTAGTTTGAGTCAAGTATCGATCTGTAACATCTACAGCATTATACTTTTTTATCCCTGGAAGCCAATCCATGGGAAAATATAAATCGGTCTTATTCCAAGTTGCTGCAAAAATTCCATATTTCATATCTCCTATTTTTGCTTTACTAGCCAAATCAGCAAACCATACCTGATTTAGTTGGTTTTCAACAGGCTCAGCTGCACCAGTAAAATGCCATTCTCCATCCCAAATTTCAACCCATGAATGGTTACCTGAATCATTATGCCACATTGGAGTACCAACAAATCTTGCAGGTATACCAACACTCCTACAAGCATCAATCAGTAAAAAGCTAAGACCCGTACATGAGGCTAATCCAGCTTCAATACTTTCATATGGTGACTGGTCAGCTTTTGGACGCTTTGTTGAATATTCTACTCCAACCATCTCAAAAATTTTATTATTCAAAATTGCAGCACCTTCATATGCAGAGTTAGCATTTTTTACCAACGGAGAAAATTTGTAAAAGAAATCTTTCCTCCATTCATCCCTCCTTTCATTTAAACTAGCATAAGGCAATACATAATTAAGGAAAATTTGATCTGGAACGTGCTTTGCCCAAGGAAAATGCTTTTTCGCTTTAAATGCATATTCTGAATTAGTAATTAAAAACTCTAAAGAAAGAGATTTTTTGTCATTTTCTGGCATATGAGTAATTAACCACTCCATCGCAATTCGTTGTTCTGGAGGTAATCTCTTAATAGCTTGTTTTTTTGAGACTTTGTTTTCTACAGGCTTCTCTAACTTATTAAACAAATTATTATTACAAGAAAAATAAAAAAGTATAACTATAAATAAAGCTTTTCTCATTTTAAAATATAAAATAAAATGGCGAGATAAAACCAGCTATTCATTTTCAGAATGAAAAGATGATGCTGGCAATCCTTCAGAGTTAAACAAGGATGCAGAACTAGTATCTGACCATGCATATCTGACATATAAGGGATTTTTAACATTATCTGAAAACACTTCCAAAAAATCATTCTGATTTACAACATCTGCTACAAAATATTTTTTATCCATCCCTGCAACTTCAAATTCTGAATCTCCATTTTCATCTAAAACTAATCCATCTCCAATATGCTTAAAAAATACTTTTATCACATCTTCATGAATCGATTGACTCATAAAAAGTGGTCCCGAATCAATCAGATCTATTTTATAGTCATTTTTAAGGGCATACCTGGCTAAACGAAATCCTACATCATGTTTGTTTGATGGATGGATATCATATTTTTCTCCTATATCTAACGTTACAACCATACCTGTTTTTGGAATTTCCAGAGCTTTTCTTTGCACCTCTCTAAGTGGGGCATTACTATTATAATAATTAAAATAAGGAGCGATCTGAACATAATAAAAAGAAAAATCATTATCCCATTTACTTCTCCAATCTGAAATTAATAGAGAAAATAATTCGCCATATTCGTCATGTCTAAATGCATTATTTTCTCCTTGATACCACACCACACCTTTCATCGTATATGGAATCAAAGGACTTATCATTCCGTTAAATAAAGTGCTTGGTTCATTAAAATTATATGAAGCAATTGGAGGACGATCAGCTAAATTAAAATTAGATATATTGTAAAGATAAAAGGACATATAGGGATAAGAATAATCACTTAATTGCTTATAAATCTCACCAGAAACTTTAAATCTCCATTTATTTTCAAATTCAATTTCAGAGCCTTTTGAAGAAATTGTTATTGGAAAAATTTGTCCAGAACCAATCACTCGAATTGCGATTTCATTTCGCCCAGTTTTAATATTTTCAATTGGTATCTCCTGTTTTAATCTATACTTAAACGGATATGTATTATACTGCTTACGATATTTAACACCTAGCTTACTTAAGTAAGTAGAATTTTCATCTCCAAACGTTGAACCAATTTTTGTCCCATTGACATAAAAATCGAATTCACTTAATTCACCAGCCCAACCAAGAGAGAGTTCTCCCATATCAATACTATAATTATTATAAATGCTATCAACAAAAAATTCATTTTTTATGATAAACACCCCATTAAAATCATTAAGCCCATTTATATTTTGAAGAGAACCTGGCAATTCTAACTCTGGCCAATTATCATAATTATCCAACATTAGAATTTTCTCTTCATCCTCAAAATCAATTTTCTTCCAGTCCTCAAGAAAATAATTAAGATAATCTATAGATGGATCACTTCTTTCAAAATACGTTCCAAGCATTAAATCAAACCCAGCTGAAGGCATCTTTACCTGTTTCAAATTGGAAAACCAATCCTCACTGATCTTTGTTTTCTCGATTTTTTGAGCAGTAATGAATCTTTTTTCAAATTTTTTTATCGATTTTAGATTATTTTTACTTATCCAGGACTCCACGTCAGTGCCACCCCAACTAGCATGAATTATTCCGATGGGAACACCTATAGCATTATGTAGTTTTTTTGCAAAAAAATAACCTACGGCACTAAAAGATTTTATTGAATCTTTTACTGCCTCTACCCATCTACCATCTATGTCTGATGAAGGATGTAGACTATATCTTTTTTTTACATTAAACATGCGAATATTATTGAAAGTATCATTACTCAGCACCTGTTGAGCGCTGTCGGTTGAGTTGCAACAATAATCAAAGTCCATTTCCATATTGGACTGTCCAGATGCAACCCAAACTTCACCTAGGAGAATGTTTCTAATATTAATTTTATATTTACCTGATTTTATTTGAAGAGAGTGGGTTTTTTGATCACTGGTAGTTTCCAAACGAGTTTCCCATCGACCATTTTCATCTGATTTTACAGTTATATTTTTTCCCCAAGAAGGGGATAAGTAAATATTAGTTTCTGGAATGCTTTCTCCCCAAATAGTGATAGTTGTATCTCTCTGTAATACCATACCATCGGAAAATAAGGATGGGACCTTCAAATGTTCAGGTGAATTATCACATGATGCTAAGAAAAGAAAAATTGATAATACGAAAAGCAATCTAAAAAAGAACTGAAAAATAATAATGACTTAATACAGTAAATATTAAAAAGTTACCCGCCAAAGACCGTTAAGATATTCCCATCAAGTAAAGTTTCATAAGATTTTAACGATCCATCTCCCGGACCAGAAATGTGATTACCATTTGCATTAAATTGTGCTCCGTGACCAAAAGCACAAACAGAAACACCGTTCGAGAATGCATTTAATTGAACACCTTGATGAGTGCATCTCCTTGTAAATGCCTTAATATTATCTCCAGAGCGAAGCAATAACAAACCTGCTGAATCAATCTCATTGCTTCCTGTAGCAACAGATCCTCCATCAATCTGTAGTGGAACAAATTCATCTGCTGTAAGGACAAAATCTAACTCTACGCCAGTGGAATCTATGGGTGTAGTAGACTCATTTGGATTAGAACAGCTACTAACGAAAAAAGACCCTGCCCCTAGCGCGCAAGCACAGGCAACTTTACTAGAGGTTGTTAAAAAATCTCGTCTATTCATTTTTTACTCCTTGGATTGAATATTTTATTACTACAAGATCTTCCATCTTCACAAATAAAAGACTTGGACGCTCGATATCAAATTCTGATAACATAATCCCAAACTCACCTTCAATAGAAAAATGATTATCCTGAAGAGTATTTAATTGGGCCACAGATTTTATTTCTTTTTTTCTACCTGCAAACTCAACAGTGCCTTCAATATCTAAGGAATTCTCATTTACTTTTATTAATGTAGACTCAAAGATAATATCGGGAAAATCAAATGCTTTGCAGTAAATAAGCATATTAGAATCTCTGCTGTCATTCCCGCTTGAAAAAGTACTTAAAGGTACCGCAACAGAGCAATTATATTGTTTTGTCTTATCATCGTAGAGAACATTACCAGTTATA
>JAYPLH010000011.1:0-3229 GCA_038365355.1 Fidelibacterota bacterium | reverse complement strand
AACAGAGCAATTATATTGTTTTGTCTTATCATCGTAGAGAACATTACCAGTTATATCACTAGTAGATCCTTCCCATTTATGAAGGTAATGATCACCTAAGTATGTTATTTGACTTTTTTCAACTATATAATTGGACGCATTTAAAAAAGAAAGAAAAAATATACTTAATAAAAAAATATTCATATTAATATGGTAAAAAGGTTAATAAAGCTGAAAGAGACATTGAAAAAAGAGTAACGTAGGCTACATTTTGATGAAGAGCAATAGCTTTATCGTAATCACTAGAGTTATGAATATTATATCCTAAAAAGGGTATCGAGGCCATTCCAGCAAAATGAATCCAAGAAAGAAGTCTATGAATCTTCATAGAACTTAGTTTTTTAGAGTATTTAATCCCAGGTGGTGCAAAGTAACTGAGTGCCGCACTTGTCATATACGAAGACCACACTACCTTGCTCATACTAGAATGCAAATCATGGTATTTATAATTCCCATCTACCATCTGTTTTCCCAAGTAAGATTGATAAAAAAAAGCTCCTAAGGAACCCAAGGCAATTTTTTGATGAAGTTGAAGCATCTTTACTCTAAGCTGAAGCTCTTTTTGCCTCGTTTCAGGAGCAAGCTTAACTTTCCTCAAAATTCCATTTTCACCCCATAAAATTTTTGTATGAATCGGCATATTTTTTGGAAGTGATTGTAATGATTGACTGTAGGAAACTGATAGAAAAAGACCAATTGTTAAAAAAAGATTCCATTTTTTAAAACTTATCAAAATCTAAACCTATATTTTAAATATTTGTTCCTGCATTAGTTAAAAACTTGCTTTACAAATCTAGGAGATAATCAGAAAAAAGAAGTAAATCAAAAATATCTACTGATGAGTCAAAGTTTAAATCAGAACTATTTTCAGTTTGAGTGTTATTTACTATGGATAAAACAATTGTAACTAAATCCTGATTATTAATCTGTCCATCATTATTAATATCATATGATATTGTACTAGAACATTGTAACGTTGTGAAAAATTGTGAAGTGGTCTGAGGTGCATCAATAAGAAAATCACAATATGATTGCTCATCCAATAAAAAATAGTTTAACCATGCTAACGAATAATCTGCGACATCACCGGCTGGAAAAACTGATGAACCATGCCCCTCACCAGCAGATTCAAAATATGTTTTATCTGTTGTTTCCGGAACATATTCATATTGCGGCAATGCCCACATATTTGAATATGTAGGGTCATCTGGACTAACAAGTTCATCATATTCATTTTCACCAGCAAAAATTAAAACAGGCACATCATGGTCTAAATGTTCTTCAATAAGACAATAGTAATCTGTTTCTACTGGGCAATTTATAGAATCTAAAAATGCTACTGCAGGGTTTAGTAGGATTGCAGCTTTGAGAGTTGAATCCATTGTAGCAGCCGTATGAGCACCCCCCCCACTAGTAGAGTAGCCTGAAACTGCAAAGCTGCTTGTATCTACCTGACCAAACAAGGGAGAAAGCTCTCTAGTATTTTCTTGTTTAATGGTTTCAATAGCATCTAATAATCCTAAAGCCCTGTCAGCATAGTCCCATTCAGAATTACCATCCCTTATTGATCTATCAAAATTCCCTATCGTCATCGCTATAAAGCCATAAGAAGAAAAATAACGAGCCCAACTTTGCAAACCAAACTCGTCACCAAATGCATCAATAAGTACAATACTTGAAAATGGAGGATTAGCATCTAGCGGAAAATACAATAAAGTCCCATTGTACAATTCACTCTCTCTAATACTATCAGCTTCTGTTAAATAATCAAACTGATAGGGACCAAATTGAATGTCATCATCACCTCCACCACCAGAAAGATTTTGGCATAATCCAGTGTCTTCATTCCACTCACAATACCCTGACCAGTATATACATTCCTCATAGGTGAGATCGGAACAATCAGCCTTTAGCACGTAGTAAGAAAAAACATTAACGATTATTAGAAAACGAAATATCATATAATAATATAAATAAGTTACCTAGCTATTTTTAATAACAATCTATCGGATGCAATCGAACCAAAAAAACCAAATCCTCCTTGAATTCCAACCGATCTACCCTTAGTAGTTGGATAGTTAAGTAGTGCATTCGAATATTCTCCTGATTCTCCTACTACAAAATAATCATAATAATTTTCATCCATAGCAGTAAGTCGTATAATATAGTCTCTCGTTTCAGTTCCTTGGTTCAAATTTTCTGGACATACCCAAGGGTATACAGTGGATGGGATTAATCCATTATCTGAAAGATCAACAACAAAAGGATCAAAATATCCTCCACACCAATCATTTGCCAAGGAGTCATCCCACCAATTTCCAAATAAAACCTCGCCGGTTACCAGTGCCTTTCCCTCTTGCAAGAGATCCCAATAAATATTGAATGGTTCATTAATAATTACTGTATCAGCATTAATCCCGAGTTGAGTTAACGAATCAATACTGGGAGAGTTAGGAGTTGTTAAAGATCCTGTCACTGGATCATATCCGGGTGCATTAATATTTAAATTATAAGTGGTCATCGGCTCAGGATTGAAAGTACCAGAGCTATCTATATACAGATTTATTCTTAGATTGTTTGTATCAAAAATTGTGGTATCCCATTCAATAGTTGTTCCATAAATAACCACTGTGGTGTCGAAGTAAATTGTATCTACAAAAGCAATATTTTCAACATAAGAAAAATCATAATTATTACCATTATCATCCGTAATGATAACGGATGCATTTTTTATCAAGGCTGCTGGCTCAAACAAAGAATCTAAAATCCAATATCCATCAATCTCCTTATTTTCGCAACCCCAACCGCACTCATCGTCATCACAATCACACCATCCCAATGTGTCTACACCTACAAATATTCGAGAAATTTCATCTAAATCTGTTGTGCTGTAAAGGCCAACATAACTGGGTTGAAGTGAATCTAAACTAACAAGCCCAAATACATTTAGCACGTGATCATAGTCCGATTCTAGATCCTCCCATGAATTCTCTCCTAAACAACTGAAAAATGTTAATATACCTAAAAAAAAAGTGGTTTTTGAAAAAGAATTAAAATTCAAATTTAACTCCAAAAGTAAAGATTAGAGGGAACATTGGTATTGGCTGACGCTGTACACCAAGTTGATTTCCCGTAAGAGGATCTGTTTTGGTTCTGTACCTGTAACTTAAAATATTTATATGTCTTGTGA
>JAYPLH010000177.1:0-4167 GCA_038365355.1 Fidelibacterota bacterium | reverse complement strand
TAATGAAGTTAAAATTATCCTTATCTTCTAAAACGCCCGCTGAGCTTGGACATTTCATAGATGAAATTTTAAAAATTATCAAAAGCTCAAATGAATAAAATTATTCTTCTTGTATCTATTTTTTCAGTTTTATTATCTCAAAATGTTGATTTATATTTTTCTCTTATCGAAGAGGGTGAATTAGATGGAGTGAAAGAAAATTTACCTGAATTGTTATCAAAATTCCCGAATGATCCAGGAGTGCTTTTTTTGAAAGCTGTTTTAACTGATGATGGGGAATCTGCTTTGGAGCAGTATAAATATATTTTAAAAAATTTCCCAAAAACAAAATATGCTCCAGATGCCGCTATGAAGATAGGGGAGTATTTTTATGCTAGAGGCTTATATACGCAATGCGCCTCATTATTGAAAAATATACCAGTAGAATACCCTAGGTATCCTCAAATGCAAAGGCTTACTGATTTAATGGTTAATAGTTTTAATGCGATAGGAGAAGCTGACTCTGCAAAATACTATGCCTTAATAATAAAAAGTATGTTTCCAGCAATAGAAACAAACCTAGAATTAAAAGATAGTAAATTGTCCCAAGTATTTAGTTTTAAAAAAAAATCTGAAAATTTGGGTCCTTACGTAGTTCAGGTTGGAGCATTTAGCAGTAAAGAAAATGCAAAAAGATTAAAATTACAAGTTAGTCAACTAGGTCACGATGTTTCAATTAATAAAGTCGATTCTAACGGTAAAACCTTTTATGCGGTAAGAATAAATAGATATAAATCAAAAAGTAGGGCAGAAGAAATAGGAAAAGATATTAAATCTAAGCTAGGAGTAAATTTTAGAGTACTCTACAGGCCGTCTTAAAAATCTAGATTAATTTACATATGTATCAATAAAAATATGGAAAATCATTTAAAAGAAAAAATTTTGGTAACTGGCTGTGCTGGGTTCATTGGTATGCACTTAAGCAAAGCTTTGTTGGAACAAGGGTATGATGTAATTGGTGTTGACAATTTAAATGATTATTATGACGTAAGATTAAAAAATGATCGTTTAATGATTTTAAAAAAAAATGACCATTTCAAATTCACTAAACTAGATATTTCAAATAAAGAGGCAATAGAAAGTGTTTTTAAAAGTAATTCTATTGATAAGGTTGTAAATCTTGCAGCTCAAGCTGGAGTAAGGTATAGTCTTGAAAATCCAAATTCTTACATAGATTCTAATGTTTTAGGCTTCATGAATGTTTTAGAATGTTGTAGACATTACAAAATTAAAGGTTTGGTTTATGCGTCTAGCTCATCGGTGTATGGGGGGAATGTGGATATACCTTTTTCAGTGGATCATATTGTTGATACTCCCTTGTCAATATATGCAGCATCAAAAAAGGCAAATGAATTGATGGCTCATTCGTATAATCATTTATTCGGTTTAAAATCAACTGGGCTAAGGTTTTTTACCGTATATGGTCCTTGGGGAAGGCCTGATATGGCTATGTATATATTTGCTGAAAAAATATCAAAAGGTGAACCTATACCAGTATTTAACCATGGCAAGATGAAAAGAGATTTCACTTACATTGATGATATTGTTAGTGGCGTAATTTCTTCAATAGAAAATAATTTTAATTTTGAAATTTTTAATCTTGGTAATAATTCTTCAGAGCCATTAATGGATATTGTTTCGCTCATAGAATCTAAAATTGGAAAATCTGCAATTATAAAATATGAGCCAATGCAACCCGGTGATGTTATGAATACTTTCGCAGATATTGAAAAATCAAAACAAAAGTTAGCTTTTTCACCAAAAACTAATATTAAAGAGGGTGTATCTCACTTTTTGGATTGGTATTTGGATTATATTGAACGCTAGCCGCTCTTCATGATGAAAATTCATAAGATATGTGTAGTTGGTGCTGGTCCATGGGGACGTAATCACATTAGAACTTTACAAAAAATAGGCTCACTGGGAGGTGTCGTTGACTCAAATAATTCAATCTTGGAGGGTATTAGCAAGGAATATCCTAATTGTTTAACATTTTCAAGTTTGGAAGATTCATTTAAAAAATATTTTGATGCATACATTGTTGCAACCCCTCCAAAAAGTCATTTCTTAATAGCAAAAAGAATTATTGAGGAAAAAAGACATTTACTAGTTGAAAAACCCATAACGCTTGACCTTTATGAAGCAAAAAAACTCAATAAATTGGCAAAAATAAATAATGTTAGTCTCATGGTGGGTCATTTGCTCTTATTTCACCCAGCATTTATCAAAATAAAAAATATAGTTGATGAAGGTAAAATTGGCGACATTCAATACATTTATAGTAATAGGCTTAATTTGGGTAGCTTCAGAAATGACGAGAATGTTTTGTGGAGTTTTGCGCCTCATGACATAAGTTTATTTAATTATTTTTTTGAAAGCTTACCTTTAACTGTCTTTTCAAACGGGGTAGACATTTTGCAGAAAGGCGTTCATGATACCTCAATTACATCTTTCAAATTTGGCGGAAATAGGATGGGTCATATTTTTGTAAGCTGGTTACATCCTTTCAAAGAGCATCGGTTTGTTGTAATTGGCTCCAAAGGTATGTTGCATTTTGAGGATGCTAAGGAAAATAAAAAGTTAATGTTTTATAAAAAATCAGTTGATTTGCAAGGTGATTTACCTATAATGAAGTCAGAGGGAGAAATTGAAGTTAGTTTTTCAAATGAATTACCTTTAGAATCAGAACTGAAATATTTTATTTCAAATATGGATAAAAAAATTAGAAAAGCTAATGGTGATAGTGCAGTAGATGTTATGAAAGTACTAGAACTTGCTAGCAAGAGTTTAATTGGGAACTAAAAAGAGGTCAAGATGAAGAGGGGAGAAAAGTTCTACGTTCATGAATCAAGCTATGTCGACGAAAACGTAAAAATTGGTGATGGTTCAAAAATATGGCACTTTTCTCATGTCCAATCTGGGTCTGTGATTGGAGGCAATTCTACTATTGGGCAAAATGTTAATGTATCAAACAATGTAAGAATAGGCAATTTCGTCAAAATTCAGAATAACGTCTCTATATATGAGGGCGTAGAATTGGAGGACTATGTTTTTTGCGGGCCATCAATGGTTTTCACTAACGTTTTAATCCCTAGGTCTGAATTTCCTCAAAAAGGTTCAAAACATTACTTAAAAACTGTGGTAAAAAAATCTGCATCAATAGGTGCTAATTCCACCATAATATGCGGAATAGAAATAGGAAAATACGCATTAATAGGAGCGGGATCAGTTGTCACCAAAGATGTCCCAGATTATGCTCTGGTCATTGGAAATCCTGCTAGAATCTATGGGTGGGTTAATGAAAAAGGCATTAAACTTGTCTTTGATAAAAATGGAAGCAGTAGTTGTAAAAAATTTTATTTAAAAAATAATTTAGTTACAAAATTATTATGACTTTATAATTGGGAATGAATGAGTAGCTGGTGCTTTCCACGGTCTTCAAAACCGCTGTCTCATGCTAACATGAGAGCTGGGTTCGATTCCCAGGCGTTCCCGCAAAATTTTTGAAATTTAATAGTTTATTATTAATAAATAATTCATAAATTATTGCACCGGTAATTGTCTACTGGTAATAAATCATGAACACATACACTAAATTAATATAGGAGTTACAGAAATGTTAAAGAAGATATTGGTCTTAATTTTATCTTTATTTTACTTATCTAACTATTCATTTTCTCAAGATGATTTCAGTGATGAATCTGCTGATAATGCCCAAAAAGTTTTAACGATTACAGGCAGCGTTATTGATGCATCATCAGGAAAAGCTGTTGCTGGCGCTAATGTCGTTGTTGACGACACTGATCTTGGAGCTGCAGCGGATGAAGATGGCAAATTCACCATTGAAGGTGTTCAATCTGGCTCAAGTGTCACTGTTTCAGCAATTGGTTATGATGATCTGACACTCTATGCTGATCAAGCTGAGGTAAATTTTGAACTAACTCCATCAGCTGTTGAAATGTCAGAGCTTGAAGTTCTAGCATCTAGAGCAGGTGAAAAAACAGCTGTTGCATATACTGATGTTTCAAAAGATGAAATTGCTCTGAGATTGGGCTCTCAAGATATTCCGCTTGCAATGAATTTAGTTCCAAGTGTATACGCTACTAATCAAGGTGGTGGAGCTGGGGA
>JAYPLH010000176.1:0-4199 GCA_038365355.1 Fidelibacterota bacterium | reverse complement strand
GGAACCGCCTGAAATGGCGGTTTTTTCGTTTATAGACCTACCTGATGTGTTAACTAATGAAAAAAAAGGAGAACACATCATGAAAAAAGACAAAACCTTAAAACAAAATAAAGTACAATCTGAAAACATATATCAACCTGATGTTCCTGCAGAAAAAAAGCAGAAATGGATATTGATAAATAAGCAAGGTCATTTATCTGGTATATTAGATCACATTTATTATAATACAAGGAAAAGTGCAAAGGAATGGTTTCAGAGAACATCATCATTATCTGGTCAATCAATACGTATAGAGGATTTCTATTATGTTCTCAAGGTTGAAGAGTACGAGTTTTTGAAAGAGCTTAATGTTCTCGATATCTTGGACGATCAGAATGTTAACTAATGACAAAATAATATGATACAACGCTGCTGCCTATGGTGTTTAGACACATAGGCAGCAGTTAAAAATCAAAAGTATAAAAACAATTTAAATGTTTTCTAAATAATATTAAAATATGGACTAACTAAGATAATTATTAGTTTAAAAGTAAAAACAATGAAAGAAATAAATTTAAATAATTATGCCAGATTGGTTGGTGGGGTTTTTTTAGGTTTAGTATCTGGTGCTATGTTAAGTGTAAGTATTAATACAGGTGCTATAGATTATTTTAAACAATTAGACTCATTAAATCTATTATTGGGATACGACTCTCAACCATTTGGCTATGAACTAGTTTGGGGAGGAAGATGGTTCGTTAGAGGGCTTACAAGTTTACTATGTACGGCGTGGGGAGCTTTCATAGCTGGAGTCTTTGCTAGACAAAACGGCAATATAGTTGGAATCATTAGCGCATTACCAACATCTATCTTATGGCTAGTTTATTTTTTTTATGCGATCACCGGAGGCGAAGTTTACTCGACTTTCATGACGATTGTAATGGCAGCCGTATTAATTGTAAGCTCAGTTTACGTTGCATATCTAGCAGGGGATGAAGGTCATCTAATAGGATCTATGTATGAGGAACATTTTAATTCTAGAAATTATACTCTGTTTGGTATCAAGTGGTTTCATTATTTATGGATACCAATAGTTTTACATCTTTACATAGTTTTTAATGCATATATGGTTGCCAGAATATATCCTATTGCTGCTACCTCTTTTACTACATATGGTGGTATAATGAGCTTAATAATTTTTATTATCTTATTTCCTTATTACTATTCGTATTATTTGTCTTATATAGGTTTAGGAAGTGCATTTTTCATTTTGACTGATATCAATCATATTGATGCAACAAAGGAAAGAGTTTTAGCTGTCTGTAAATATGGGTTTTTATTTCCAATCAGTGGAATTTTGATACAATTTGCAATGACTTATCTATTAAAATTTATATCGGGTTTTTTTATTAGCTGATTATGTTTGGTAAAAAAATCACATCCGGAATTGCATTTTTTTTATTTTCAATTTGGCTATTTATTGGCTTTAAATCCTGTATGGGTCGTTTTTGGAGTTCTCCTCAGTCAATAAAAACCTATACAACTTTTTTTGAAAACGGGTTTCAATACTCATATGCCTTTTTTGAAGATAATAAATCTGCTTCAATTTTTATTGATCATATAAACGAAACATACGAATCAAATCTTTTTGAAATATATGGATCATATGCATCTTACATTTTTTTTAATATTTGGAATACTAGTATCGATGGGAATTTGACTGGGTTGAGATATTACCCGGAAGGACAGTCTCCAATTAATATGCGCTTAAAGGTTTTAGAAAAATCGTACTCAGAAAACTATAAGCCTAAATTTCTTGCAAATGAGAATGCTATATTAAATAAATTATTTATCATTAGTGAGGATTCGATAAGGATAGATAATATGTGGCTTTGGAGAGATTTTTCATATGATTCTGTAATGACTGATATGTTTTTTCCTCGATAGCATTTCATCCATAATAAAATAGCTATTTTTGGTTTTAATTAGAAATTATAGAAAACATTAATCGAACTTAAAAAAAATAAATAGCCCAGCTGCTATAACATCAATGAATACCCAAATCTCTTTTTCTAAATAAATTGGTATTAAAGGATTAAAAAGAATAGCGATAAATCCAAACAAATAAACTGTGTTTATTTTATCTTTTGAAAGATAGTGAGTACAGTATATAACAGATACTAAAGTTGTTGCTAATCTAACAACTGTATAATAACCATAAGGCATCGGTAGTACAGCTATGGCTAAAATAAATGCGATTATGTAACCTATCATTTGGTTCAAACCTCTAAATGTATTCGCTTTGTGTTGAACCTATTTTGTAGGCGGTATACATATAATATATTGGTAATATAATTACCAGTACTAAAATTGCTGAGAAATGTATTAGTAAAGTCAAAACTGGGAGTGAATTGACGGTAAAAGTACTGACCAAAAATAGGAGGTAAAAAATTGAAACAATATAAGTAGTAGCCATTGTGTACTCATTATCACGCTCATAATTGGCAAAATATTGCCAAGGACTTAGCGCCATACTCCAGCTCCACAACAGATATGGCAGTAATTCATATGAAATCTCAGATTGATACCCAGCTCCATAAAAATTTGTGCAAATTATAAATGATAATACGCACCATCCTGATATCAATATATTTAAATAAAGATTTGAAAAATATCCTAAAATGTAAACAAAGATATTTTTAGGATTTGAGAAAGCTCCTATTAAAGCTGTGAGCCCTATTCCGGGTAGCATAAGTAATGTTAAAATCCAATGAGATGTGATCATCAAAAAAATACCTATTCCTATGAGCTTCCATTCGCCCATAAATGCAATCCATATACCTCCAACTATAGCAGAAAACATGTTTAAGACCATTATGGGAATGGTAAATATTTCTAGATATTTCAACATATCTAACTTCCTTTTTGTGACACTTCTGGAATCTACAAATTTTTCAAATCCTTGATAGCACATTTTTTATAGAATTGTTCGCTTTTCACGAAAAAAAACAAATTTCAACCAATAAAGTTTGAATTGGATATATATGTTTTAGAAAATTAAAAAGAGCAATTTTTAAAAATGGTAATTATATAATTAATAAAACCCGCAGAATCCAATTTCTTATTAATTTTTAATATGAATATGGTTTTCATTTGTTCTTACAAAGATTGTGGCAATAAAATAATTTCTAATACTGGTGTTTTTTATTGTATGTCTTGCGGATCAACTTTTCTTAATCCAAAAAATGTAAAAAACGCTAATACCAAGAACAGACATAAATATAAATCAAAATTTCATAATGAAGATAAAAAGAATTCTAGAACACATCAGAATAGAGGAGAAAACACAACTCCAACAACTGAATCTACAATTGAATTAAAAATGGCAAAAATTTTAGGTCTAAACGGTATGGTTACTAGAAAAGACATTAAAAAATCTTACAAGCAAAAAATGAAAGAATATCATCCAGATAGAGTTTCAAATATGGCGCAAGAGTTACAGGAATTAGCTTTAAAACGAACCAAAGAAATAAATGAAGCATATGAATATTTTAAGAAAAAGTATGGAGAATAAATGAAAAAATATCTATTCATCTTTTTATTAGTTGGGGTTTGGAACTGCGATAAATATGAATTTGTCGATAAAAACACTCGTTTTAACAAAAGAACTGGTGAAATAGAGACCTATACTAGTGATGGTTGGAAAAATAAAAGAGAAGTTCGAAATTTTATATCTGACATAATAAATGACGAAAAAATAAAAAAGAACCAATATGTTAGCATCAAGAGTATTTTTGAACGCATGTCTAATAATTTCACTTCAAAATATCCTAAATCTATTGAAGAGGTTGAAACATTATTAAACGAACATAAAATAATTAATAAAAGTGTATATGAAACTCCTTCTGGACTACAATATAGAATAATTAAGAAAGGATATGGAATATCACCATCAAGTAATAACGCTGTAGTAAAAGTGCGCTATGAAGGCAAATTGGTAGATGGTAATGTATTCGATAGCTCTTTTGAAAAAGGAGAACCTTTTGAAACTCGCTTATCACGAGTAATTAAAGGATGGACGGAGGGTTTACAATTAATGAGTGTAGGCTCAGAATTTGAGTTATTTGATAGAGTTCCCTATAAACTTTAATTTATATATGAATTAAAATTTGTAATTTGTTATAAATAATTTAAAAGTACACAGTTTTATTTCTGGAGAA
>JAYPLH010000175.1:0-4209 GCA_038365355.1 Fidelibacterota bacterium | reverse complement strand
GCAGATAGTTTTCGAGTTTATGAAATGTTTATGGGGCCGTTAGATAAATCAAAGCCTTGGAATACAAAAGGACTTCAAGGTTCTTATCGTTTTCTCCAAAAAGTATGGAAACTGTGTATAGAATCGAGAGAAAAAATAAATAACGAAGAGCCAACAAAAGAAACGTTAAGGCTTCTTCATCAAAGTATAAAAAAGGTAACTGAAGACCTTGAAATATTAAGTTTTAACACTGCTGTTTCTCAAATGATGATTTTTGTAAACCATGCTTTGACTTTGGAAAGTTTAAATGAAGAAGTACTCAAAAACTTTTTAATTATTTTAAATCCATTTGCTCCTCACATCAGTGAAGAAATATATGAAATACTGGAATATAATGTAAATGGTTCTATAACTGATCAATCTTGGCCAAAAATTGATGACGATTACCTTAAAAATACTGAGATGAATATTGCCATTCAATTTAATGGCAAAACTCGTGGGGTTATGTCTATTTCTTCGGAATTAAATAAGGATGAGATCTTAAATAAAATTAAAAAAGATCAAAAATTTAGCAAGTATTTTGAAGGTTCAGATATAAAAAAAGAAATATACGTTCCTAATCGTATTGTAAATTTTGTAGTAATTAAAAATTAGTGTATTTGGAGAAAATTGTATGATAAACCTAATTTATAAAATATATTTTATTTTAATCATTCTTTTCAATTTTTTACAAGCAGATCAAAACATACTTAATCAAATTGAAAATGATCATAGAATAAGAAACTTTGCTTTCATAGGGCCATTTCCCGATGGTTTTAATTCTGACTCTTTGATTAGGACAATCAGTGTTAAAAATTTTTCTTTGAGTGACAGTGTTAAATTTGATAATAGTCATTACAAGTTTATAAAACCTCCTGCAGCTAATGGATCTTTCGGGTTTCATAATATTTGGCATTACTATCCAAATATAATAGTTGAAGACGTAGTACTAGCTATTTCAATAGTCAATTCAAAAACTAATCAAGAAGTAATTGCCGATATAATGAATGAATGGTATTGCAAGCCAAGTATTTATGTAAATGGTGATTTAATATATGATAGTTCTGATAAAACTCAAAAAGGAGTCTCTAAAGCAAAATTAATTGCTGGAGATAATATAGTTATTGTAAAAATTGAAGCAATAAGAGAGCCTGGTTTTAATCTTTTATTATACCCCAGTTCTAGGGCAGAAATTTCAGGAAAAGTTGTTAATAATAAAGGTATTCCAGTTCCTTATGCATATGTAAGATTATTTGACCCTATTTTAGGTTCATGGACTGTTGGAGATGCTGATGAAAATGGAGATTATATTATTAATGTTTTCCCCGTAAATCCTGAAACTAATTACAACCTTTTTGCTTCTTATAACGATAAAAAATATTCTAATTCACTGAGCAACATAACATCTGGAGTTAGAAAGTCAGTTAATATCAAACTATCTACTAGGCCAAAAATTAAAGGAAAAATTTTAAATTTAAATAATAAAGAAAAACAGTTTGGGGTCATAGTGCAAGCCATTGGTATTGATGATAATGGAAATGAAGATTTTAGATACGCATACACAAATGAAAGTGATAGGGAGGGAGAATTTGAGTTTGACAATTTACCTCAAACTCATAGGTATTATATTAGGGTTCACGGTCAAGATGATTTCATATATTTTTTAAATAGTGATGGTTCAAAAAAAATATTTGATTTAAAAAATTTAGATGATAAAGTTGAAAATCTAGAATTTCGTGTACCTAGGACTGCAAGAGGAACTTGGGATCAGATCACATATACTGATGGACTTCAGAGCAATTACACAATGTCGAGCGTTATTGATTCTGAAAATAAATTGTGGTTCGGAAGTTACACTGGAATTTCTATTTATGATGGTCAAGAAATTAAAAATATTACACAATATGAAGGACTACCTCAAAAGCCTGTATTAAAACTATTTAAGGATAACGACAATAATATTTGGGCAGGCGTAGCTGATCCTTGGTTTACAAATTCTGGTGGTTTAGTAAAGTTCAATGGAGATAACATTGAAAAAATTTTTTCGATTAAAGATGGATTGGACTATAATAATATTAGAACAATAAATCAGGATATTAATGGTAACATATTAATAGGTGGTATGGGTGGATTCTCGTTTTATGATGGAAAAAAATTCAAAACTTTTAAATCACAAGATGGAATTCCTTTTGGGTATGTAACTAGTATTTTAGTAGAGGGTAGCAATATTTGGCTAGGTTCTCTTGATGGATTAGTTCTATACAATGGTAAAAAATTTAGAGTATACAATAGAGATGATGGAATTATACATCAATGGGTAAATTGCATTAAAAAAGGTCCAAGGGGAAACATTTGGATAGGAACACAGAATGGTATTTCTATATTTGATGGAGCAAAATTTAAAAATATAAATTATTTGCAAGGTTTACCAAACAATAATGTAAATGAGATATATTTTGATGATTCAGGTGATGTTCTTATCGCTACCCAGCGAGGTGTTTTTAAGTATAATCAGAAGACATTTGTTCGGTTAGACCCAAGCATGGTCGGTCATGACTACAAAATGAGGAACGTTAATCAAATTACTAGAACCAATGATGGAATTTTTTGGTTTAATGATTGGACTGGTGCTGGTATAGTAAAATACGATCCAAGGTCAATTATTAATACTACAGAGGCAGATAGCTTTCCTAGGTCTAGGATCAATGACATAGCCGTAGATAAAAATAGAAACTTATGGTTTGCTACAAATGCGCAAGGGTTAATAAAAACTTCAAATGATAAGATTACAAAACAAATTAAAAGAGAAAATGGTTTAAGAAGTAATAGTATTTTAGCTGTTGACATAGATATATATGGCAATATATGGATGGCTACTCCGAATGCATTATCTAAATATGATGGTAGGAATATTAAAAACTATACTATTGATGATGGTTTGCCATTAAATAATATTAGGGACATAGTTGCTGACGATAGAGGATTTATTTGGCTTGCTTCTCAATCGGGAGTGACTCGCTTTGATGGTAATCAAGCTATTACATATGATGAAAAACAAGGCTTAACACCAAAAAGAGCAGGGCAATCATATACAATAGAGCAGGGCGGACCAGAAAATGTTATTGTTCTTGGGATTGGTAATTATGGTTTTTCAATTTTAAAAAACGGCATGTTCGAAAATTTCGGAGTAAGTGAAGGACTGCCTGATCCAAGAATAACCAATGTGGATATTGATTCTGAAGGTAATATATGGCTTGGAACTGATGGGTCCGGAGTGGTTAAGTATGATGGTAATTCATTCATCCAATACAGAAGAGAGGATGGTGTCGCTAATCCTGAAATATTTTCTCTACACGTAGATGATTATGATAAAGTTTGGGTAGGAACTTATGGTGGAGGAGTGGGTGTATTTGATGGTGAAACATGGAATACATTAGATAAAAGAGATGGTATTGTCGATAATGATATATCTGCTTTAACAAGTTTTGGAAATAACCTTTATTGGTTTGGTAGTGGATTCGGCGCAGGGTATAGTGAATACAGACCGTCTAAGTCGCCAGGCTTTGCAATTGTAAAAGAGATTATTACCTCTAAAAATAAATACAGTCTAGATAATTCCTCGATTATACCTGAGTCAATTATCAACAATAGAATAAATTTTGTAGTTAATGCTGCTAACTATAACACTCACAAAGATAAACAGAAGTTTAGATACAGAATTAAGGGTATATCAAATGAGTGGAGTAGCCCTACCTATAATTCTAATTTTGAATTAGTTCCTGAAAATTCTGGCTCTTTCACTTTTGAAGTACAATCTATAGATAGGGATTTAAATTACTCTAAACCAGCTGAAATACTATTTAATGTAATTGAGCCTTGGTACAAAGAACCAGTTACAGCTATACCTTTTTGGGGGCTAATTGCTTTTATAGTTTCATTATCTGGTTTTTCAACTAATAAGTATTTTAAACAAAGGAGGTTGTCTCTGGCTCTAAGAGAGGAGGCCGCTGAAAAGGACAGGCTTGCAAGAGAAAATCTTGAAGAAAAAAATACTGAACTTCAAGAATCTCAAAAAGCAGCTGAAGCTGCTAATGAGGCAAAAAGTACATTTCTTGCAAATATGAGTCACGAGTTAAGAACTCCTTTAAATGCAATAATTGGGTATAGTGAAATGCTTATAGAAGATGCTGA
>JAYPLH010000174.1:0-4242 GCA_038365355.1 Fidelibacterota bacterium | reverse complement strand
CTGAACTCTAGTTGTCATCTTATAGGTGCTTCTTATGCTGACGGTGAACGTCCAGCGGAAGTAAAACCTATACTTGGTGCAGATGGAGAATCTCAGTTTAATGCATTCTGGCCTGCTGGAAGTATTAAAACATATGGAGATGATCAGACCTATAAACTTGCAAACATTCTATTTAATGGAGTTTTTGCTGGAGGCAGTGGTACACTTCACGGAGTATTGGCTACCTATGGAAATCGTAACACCATACACGTCGATAAAGTTACCTCCGTTCACAGTGAAGTTATTACTTACTGGAACTTTGGTAAACAAGAAGACTGGGTAATTACTAATTGTAAAGCAGTTCAGTACTCATGTTATCCAGCTGGTATGTATTTTGGTGGATTCTTTTGGGGCGGTGGTGCCTGGGCAGGAACCCTTAATTCCCTAAAGATCCAAAATAATACCATTGAGGGTACACATGGACAAGCATTTGTTATATGGGATAACGGTTTAGTCGATAGAGAACCTCATGAGAGAATTCTTATTGATCACAACACTTTTGTGAATCTAATAGACTGGCCAAAATTTTACCGTGGTGGTAACAATACTTACTGGACAAACAACTTGATAATCAATGCAGCAGCTAATGGTCAAACTCATAATGCTGCAGCAAATATATCATTAAATAATGATAGAGTTGGTGGGCATGGTAAAATGGCTACTCTTTCTCAGGGTTATTGCACAGATAGTACATGGATAGCTAACCAAATGGCTAGCGGAAATCAATGGTGCTTTGATAGAGAGCATAGAAATATTGTATACGAAAACAATGGTTGGATGGACACACCTGAGCTACTAGCTATGTTTAATATGGATCCTTGGTGTTGGAACTTAAAAGGTTCTGATGGAACAGATTCATTGGATGCAAGCGGAAATGTAGTAACTATGTGTGATACAATGATTGCTGGTCAAAGTAAATGGATTGGTGATTCTACAACTGCGCAGTTAGCTAATGGCGTACGCGATGTTAACAACATTAACGTTACTGATCTTGGATTCAATTTAGACCCAGTTTACATTAATACTCAGATCGCTCGTACTACAGATTGGTTAGACAATGGTGTACATGATACACATACTGACCGCGCTTGGATGCATCAAGCAGACGGTGATTATGAAGTAGTTGAATGGCCATTACCAATGGACTTCAGCTATTCTACTTCTTCTGCAGCATATACCCATGGTAGATATGGTTACCCATTAGGTGACTTAAATGCATTTCCAGACGTTCTTGCTGATTGGACTGCAAACGTTCTAGGCGTTGAAGACAATGTTAGCATAACACCAGCAAAGTTTGAGCTTGCTCAAAACTTTCCTAATCCTTTCAACCCAACAACTGATATCACATTTAGTATAGATAGGACAGCCAATGTTGATCTTTCTATTTATAATATGTTAGGTCAGAAAGTTAGAACACTTACTAGTGGCTCTAAAGCTGCAGGTACACATGTACTACGTTGGGATGGTCGAGATGAATCTGGAAGTAGTGTGTCTACAGGAATTTATCTGTATACATTGACTGATGGATCATCATCAATCACGAAAAAAATGGCTCTAATGAAGTAATTTCATTGAGTAATCGATTATTTATGTAATAAAATCGTATAATAAAAAAGGGGTAGTTAACTACCCCTTTTTTATTTATTAAATGTAAATTTTAATATGATTACTAATTTTTCAAAAATATTTTTAATACTAGTATCATTTATACTTTTTACTTTGAACACAAGTTGCGGTAAAAAGGTAAAAAAAGAACCTCCTGTATTACCAAACAAGCAGGAAAAGCAAATTGATATTTACTCAAAACTAGATGTGTGTGGCTGTAACAAAGAAGCAATAGAAATTATTGAACTTGCAAGAGAAATTAGAGATGAATTTGAAACTATAGCAGAATTAAAAATGCAAAAAGAATCAGTTAAACAGATTAGAGGGCTTGCATCAAGTTACACAAAACTACTTGAATCCTGTTTTAGGAGGCATGCATCAAAAAATTTCATACCCAGTGAATGTAACAATTTAAACGAACTAGATAGGAAGAGATCTGAATTATTTGATTTAGGTATTCCTCTAGTCCAAGGAGAAAGGCTCAAGTTATGATTAAAAATATAATCACAATTATACTATCAACTTGTGGATTATTAATTGCTCAAACATCGAGTATTAATGGTACTGTTGTTGACAGTGTAAATAATAATGTCTTAATTGGGGCAAATGTTGTTATTCAAGGAACTAGTCTTGGTGTAGCGACAGATAGTGAGGGCAAATACAACATATCAAACATAAATCCTGGCACATACACTATCAAGGTTAGTTATATAGGTTATGAAACTTCTTCAAAAGATATTGATATCACTGGTGATGGAGAAAATGAAATAAATTTTAATTTAAAATTTACTTCAGTAGAAGGTAAAACGGTCGTTGTAACAGCCCAAGCTCGAGGTCAAATGGATGCAATTAACAAACAGCTAAAAGCAAAGTCCATAAAAAATATTGTTTCATCTGACAGAATACAGGAGTTGCCAGAATCTAATGCTGCTGAGGCTGTAGCAAGAATACCTGGAGTTTCAATAAGACGTGAAGGCGGAGAGGGAAATAAAGTTGTTATTAGGGGACTCTCACCTAAATATAATAAAATAACTGTTAATGGAACGAGTCTAGCATCAACAGATTCCTCTAACAGAAGTACTGATATCAGTATGATATCTCAGTATATGCTGGAGGGTATCGAAGTAACTAAAGCAGGTACTCCTGATCAAGATGGTGATGTACTTGGAGGAACTATCAATTTCATACTAAAAAAAGCCAAACCTGGATTTCATGGAGATATAATTACGCAAGGTATTTATAATGGTTTAGAAGGTAAGGCTGGCGACTATAAATATGTAGGAAGCATTGGAAATAGATTTTTAGATAACAAGTTGGGGTTATTAGGACAACTTGATATTGAAAATAGAACAAGAAGTTCCCACGATCTTGGAGCGCGTTACACTAATGCTCCTGCTGATCTAGACTCTGTCAATGCACTCTCTTTTCAAGAGATGACTTTAACAGACATCAACAGAAATAATGACCGCACAAATTCGCTTTTTGTTCTAGATTATAATATTCCAAAAGGGAATATCAGCTACAGTGGTTTAAACAGTAAGATCAAAAAAAATCAAACAAATTACTCAGATGTTTTTGCTCTCATTGTCGAAGATCGCCTATATAATACTGGAGAAGGGATTAATGATATAAACGTCATTTCTGAAACCTGGAAATATGAACAAAAATTATTAAACAATTTATCTGTAGATGCTTTCACATCTTACTCTATGTCTAAAAATGATAGTCTATCATATCTATTTAGATTCAATGAACCCGACCCATATACTGAATCTGTATTAAGGAAAAGTATTGATAATATTAATAATTCTGCCGCAAATAATATGTCTCAGGCTTATTTTTTAAATGGCACAAAAAGAAAAAATAATACTACAGAAAAAGAATCATCGTTTGGCGCAAACATAGAATATGATTTTAATTTATTGAACAAAATTTCAGGAAAAATAAAGGCTGGATTTAAATCTCGTAAAAAGAGCCGGTTACATGATCAAGATCAAGCTAATCTCCTATGGCATAATGACATAGGCTATTGGAGAGAGTTAAAGGACTCTACCATAAATCATTTTGGATGGTTAGAAGGAGATGTACAAGGCTCTTATAATGAAAGATATGCTAGGTACCCTCTCTTTTATGATGATGATTACGATCTTAGCGGATTTCTTGATGGTAAATATGATTTGGGCCCCGCTGCAGATTTAACCAAATTAAAACAGATTTACCAATTTGCATCTGAAAATCCTGCTTTTTACAACAATGATTATCATGAAGATAATATGCTTAAAATCCATAAAACCTATAGTCTTATTTTTGATTATAATGGCACTGAAGATTATGACGCTCGTTACGCGATGTTAGATTTCAACGTCGGCCCGAAATTAAATATTATTGCTGGCTCTAGAATTGAAGATATTGAAACCAATTACAATAGTTTCAAAGGAATGGCTAGTACTTTCCCAGATTTTAGTTTTGCTGGATCAGATACTGCGAACAGTCATACTAGGAAAAACTCACATACTCTGCCTGCCCTTTTCTTAAAGTACGATCCTTATGAGTGGCTTTCATTGCGATATGCAAGCACTAAAACTTTAACAAGACCCA
>JAYPLH010000010.1:0-24381 GCA_038365355.1 Fidelibacterota bacterium | reverse complement strand
AACTGCCATTGGCATGGGACGCACCACCAAGGTTTCCCAAAGTAGGTTTTTCTATTTTCGATTAATTCTAACTGTTCGTTGCATCTGGGACAAGCCTGTACAGCTCCTTTTTCAGGCCACTTGTAATCTGGCTTAAATTTAAAACCACCATCGTAAGAGATATTATTTTCCATGTCTTAAATTAACAAAAATATATTTCAGGTTCTAAATAAGTTTTAAAAAATTCTAAACATTACAAAAAGTAAAGTAGCAAAAAGGGAAAACCCTACATAATTCTGTATTTGCAATTCCTGGTGCAGAGATTCTACCTGCGTTAGGTAATGATCATAAAAAAGGAAAACATCTAAAGTATCATTTTCAGCTACATAAATCCGTTTAATTCCTTCAGTCAAAGTTTTTTTAACTGTCTCATCTTGAATATCAGGTGGGATGTAACTGACCTCATGAAAACCTGGTAAAACCGGGATAGGACCTTTAAGAGGATGGTTGCCAACGTAAAAACCATCCACAAAAAATGGGACATCTAAACTATCAGTAGCTATATTGATAAATCCATATTTTTTTAAATCATCAACTTCTTGAGACCAAGCACCATTAAGTAAAATTAATGTAAGGATTAATAGGTTGCATGCTTTTTTCATTATTCAAATTATTTTTAATACACTTTAAATCAAATAAGTAAATTATTGGTATAGTGAAGCCCAATTTAATAAAGAAAATCTTTTTATTTTATTTTCTAATAATACTATCGAGTAGTTGTGCTTATTTTAATACTTTTTATAACGCAAATCAGTATTATGAGGAAGCAAATAAAATTAGATTAGAAAAAGATGGACAAGCAGTACCCATAACTGCTATGGATAAATATGGTAAAGCAATAAATAAATGTAAAAAAGTATTAAAAGATTTTCCTCAATCAAAATTTCGTTCTGATGCAATTTTACTAATGGCAAAAGCACAATATTTCAGATCTGACTATGATCTAGCGCTTGATAATATTAGAGAAATAGAACAAATTGGTTCCGAAAAACAAATTGAAGAAGCGTATTATTGGAAAGCTTTGTGCAAATGGAAAAAAGGAAACCTTCAAGTCTCTATGGATGAACTCTATTCACTTTTGTCAAATTCATCTTCAAAATCAATTTTATCAAAATGTCATTTGTCTTTAGCAGAAATTTCTAAAGAACTTTCCTACCAAGACTCATCCCTCTCCCATTTAAAAAAAGCAGCAAAATTTACCCAGGACAGGGATGAAAAGGGGGTTATTTATGGACGGCTTGCTGAAATGGCTTTTGAATTAAATCAATACGATATCGCTAAGGATGGATATTCAAATGTTATAGCCCACTCCTTGGCTAAAGAAAAGATTGAGAATGCCCATTTGCAAATTTTAAAAATTTTACGGATTCAAAAAGAATACAGATTGGCATCAAGAAAAATTAAAGCTCTTTTATCTGATGATAAGTTTAAAAGAATTTCTGGAAACTTAGAATTAGAGCTTGTTAATCTATATAGGGCAGAGGGTGAAGATGATGAAATTGAAAATAGATTAGAGTCCATTGTTAATGATTACCAACGAACGGAGGTTTCAGCAGAAGCTTATTATCAGCTAGGTGAAATTTATTCTTCTGAAAAGTGGGATCTTGAAAAGGCAAAAGAATACTATGGAAATGTTAGTAAAGAGTCAAATAGGTCTTTATTCTCATCTTCAGCAAAAAGTAGAGTATTAGCTATCACAACTTATCAAAACACCTTGAAGGAAATAGAAACAATTAATTTAATGGATTCTGATAATAAAGAAGCAGATAGTACTCTCAATATTTCACTAGTAGCTCCAGTAAAGTCTTTACCTGAGCTATATTATCAATTAGCAGATTTAGAAGCTTTTTCATTTGCTAGGTACTCAGAATCTATTAACATATTTGAAAAAATAATTTTAGAATTTCCTGAAACAGAATTCAAGCCAAAATCAATATTTGCTTTGATTTTTGTATATGAACAGTTAAACGACTCATTGAATTCTCAATTGAATAAGGAAATTTTATTTGAAAGCTATCCAGGTTCTGAATATGCTTCTTATTTGAGTGGAAATGATTTTAAAGAAAACGATGCACAAAGGCTGTTGTTTAAAGAATCAGAGAAGCTAATTAAAATTAATTTTGCTGAATCTATTGAAAAATTTAAATCTACCTTAAAATTAAACTTGAACAGCTCTTTAGCAGCCGCTGCGTCCTTGTCAATAGGATATTATTATGATCAAGAATCTTTAGCAGACAGTGCTCTTAAGTATTATCGTTTCACAATGGATAAATATCCAAACAGTGAGCAATCAATTATAGCTTCAGAAAGGGCGGAAGCAATTACTTTTGCTCTTTCTCTAATCAAGCCGGATTCAGCATCATCTTCAGGTGCAACAGCCAATTGAAAGTAACCTTTCTTTATTTTGTTTATTCCCTATCTCGTTTTTTTATAACCAAAATTATTTACCTGTATCAATTTTTTTTTATAAAAAGAAAAGATTTAGAAACAGCAGTAGTAATTGGAGATAAGAGTCTTGAAAAATTTTCAATTTTAGGACCTTTGATATATGATTTCCCTATCCCAGAAGGTAACCAAGTCGAAATATTTGATTTGAAATTTCCTAGTCCTTTAATTGGAGCTTCTTTCAAATCTGAAAAAGCTATTATGTCCATGTGGATGCGCATGGGACTGGGAGGTACTATCTATAAAACAATTATGGCTAAAAAGAGGTATGGTAATCCTGTCCCTAGGCTTCAAGACGCTATTTATGATGGTAGAAAAGGAATTTTAAATGCTTTGGGGCTGCCAGGACCTGGTATAGATAAATTTTCAAAAGAAATACTTTCTTCCGAATTATGGAAATTTAACAGACCTATCGGGGTAAGTATTGGGGGAGATACTAAAGACGAATATATAGAAAACATCCAAAAAATTGAGATGGTTATTCATAATAAATGCGAACAGTATTTTTATGAACTAAATATAAGCTGCCCAAATACCAAAAATGGATCCTCGATATGTCAACATCCAGAACAATTAAAGTCATTGCTTGAAGAAGTAAGAAAAAACATAAATAAAGTAATCTCCGTAAAGGTATCTCCGGATGTACCCAATAAAACTTTATTCGAAATTGGAGAAACAGTCTCATCGTTTGATAAAATCATTATCAATGCAGGGAATACTAAATTTGTAACACCGATGCAGGCTGGTGTAGAAGAATCAAATTTTTCTATGAATGGGGGAGGTCTCTCAGGTGCGCCTATTTTTAATAGAACTTTAGAGATGGCAGATCTTTTTTCAAATTTTAAAAATCCGATTATGGCAACAGGCGGGATTTCATCTATACATCATGTTAATGCTGTAAAAAATGTAGGTGCCTCATTGTTTGGCATGGCTACAGGCTTAGTGCTGAATCCTTATTGCATACCCAAAATAAATTCAAGTTTGTAATGTTTACAATAGTTTTGTTAGAGCCACAAATTCCTCCTAATACTGGATCTACTGGAAGATTATGTGGAGCAACAGATACCCGTCTACATATAGTAGGCAATCTTGGATTTGAATTATCCGATAAGACACTAAAAAGAGCTGGCCTTGATTATTGGAACCATATTGATTGGAAATACTTTCCAGATTTAGATAACTATTTAGAAACAATGGTTAGAGAGGAAAATTTTCATCTTCTTACAACAAAATCTTCAACTCCTTACACCAAAAAATCTTTTTCTAATAATGATTATATTGTATTTGGAAGTGAAACAAAGGGCATAAATGAATCTTTTTTAAAAAAACATTGGAATAAGACTTGCACTATCCCTATGAAAAATCGAAATATTAGAAGTTTAAATCTTGCAACCAGCGTAGGTATTGTCCTTTATGAGGCCATCAGACAAGTAAATGAAAAGTAAAATTTTAATTTATACTATTATTATTTCTTCAACTTTTTTTAATTGTAGCAATGCTCCTAGGTATTATAAATCTGACAATATAAATGTAAATAGAACTTCAAAGAAAGTATCAAAATCTGGAAAAGAAAATAAATCTAAGGGGCATAGAAAGATAATTAAGGGGATAAGTTCATTTTATGCAGAAGATTTTCATGGGAAGTTAACTGCTAATGGTGAAGTGTATGACATGTATGGTTTAACAGCCGCACATAAAACTATGCCACTAAATACAATTTGTCGAGTGACTAACCTTGAAAATAATAAATCACTAATTCTAAGAATTAATGATAGAGGTCCCTATATAAAAGGTAGGATCTTAGATTGCTCCTACGGTGCTGCAAAAAAACTTGATTTTATTAATCAAGGAACAACTAAAGTTAAGATTGAGGTTATAGAATGGGGAGATGATAAGTATATGAAACATAGAACTTTAAAATAAATGAAAAAGTACTACTTGTTAGTAAACCCAAAAGGTGGTCATAAAAGGGGATTAGAAATATATGAGAAGGTTAAACATATTTTTTCTAGTGCAGGTACCAATATAACAGTTCTCCATACTGAGTATGCTGGTCATGCATTTGATTTTGCAAACACTTTAGACTTTGTTGGATATGATGGATTATGTGCAATCGGTGGGGATGGAACAATGTATGAATTGATAAATGGAATGTTAAAAAGAGACGACAATCATAAGATACCTATAGGACTTATTACTGGAGGTACAGGAAATTCATTTATGTATGATGTTGATTGCTTAGACCCCATAGATGCAGCCAAAAGAATTGTTCAGCATAACCTTCGACCATTAGATATAGCTAAAGTTAATGCGAATGGGGAGCTATTTTATTCTTTTAATATTATCGGTTGGGGATTGGCAACGGATGCTGGAAAACTTGCTGAAAAACTTAGATGGTTAGGAGGAGTGAGGTATGACGTTGCATCAATTATTGAAGTTTTAAAAGGAAAAGATAGGATTGCAACTCTTACCTTGGATGAAGAAGTAATAAAAGAAAATTTTATTTTCATCATTGGGTGCAACACCATTCATACTGGAAAAGCCATGAAAATGGCTCCCTTGGCACAATTAAATGATGGAAAAATTGATCTAATAATAGTTAGGAAAACTTCAAGGATAAATTTGTTAAAATTATTTCCTAAATTATTTAGTGGTGATCATATCAAAAGTCCTTTAGTTGAGTACAGACAGGTTCAAAATTTCTCTATTTCACTTGAAGAGACTAATGACTTAACAATAGATGGGGAAATAATAGGAACGACTCCCTTGAATGTTCAAATGGTCCCTAAAATGGTAAATGTTTTAGTATAATAAATGATATCTCTTTTAAAAATGATGAAGGGTAGGAACCTAGTAAACGCTCTAGGAATACCATGTTGGCTATTTTTTATATGGAAAGGTGGCCTTTACTACACAGTTTTTATGCTTATTTGCTGTGTTCTAGCTTTAGGAGAATTTTATTCAATCTTGGAAAAGAAGGGGGCTAAACCTCTACGCTGGTTAGGCATGGGTTCTACGGTTTTTATTGCTGACTACTATTATGTACAGCCTATATTAACAACTCATCAAATGCTGGGAATCATTATTTTTATTGTTATAATAACCTCCTTTTTAGAGTTATTCACAGCTAATGAGAATTCTACACTAAATATTTCTTCAACTTTTGCAGGGATTCTATTTGTACCAGTTTTACTGGGTACATCAATTGATATTAGACAATACGACCTTCTAATGAGTACAAATTTAACATTTGCTCTAGTGGTATCAGTTTGGGCCTGTGATTCTGCTGCTTTTATTTTTGGAACAAGTTTTGGCACAAAAAAAATTATGCCTTCTGTTAGTCCAAAAAAATCATGGGTTGGTTCCATAAGTGGTTTAATAGCTTCTCTGATAGTTTTTTATCTTTTTCAAAAACAAGGTCTACTTGGTACATTTTTTGAGTTTAAGGATGCAATTGCAATTGGTTTGATTTGTGGCGTTATTGGGCAATTAGGTGACTTCACAGAGTCAATGTTAAAAAGAGACGTTGGAATAAAAGACAGTGGTTCGCTGTTAGCAGGTCATGGCGGAGTTTTAGATAGATTTGATTCTTTGATTTTTGCATTTCCCTCAACGTATCTTTACATTCACTTTTTTATGAGACTTTAAACAATTCTTTTTCAATGAAATTAAACACTATTTTAGCCACAGATTGTGGTAGTACAACAACAAAGGCAATTCTGATAGAAAATGTTAATGGTAAATACAGACTTACATTTAGAGGGGAAGCACCTACAACCGTTGAGGCTCCATTTGAAGATGTTACTAAAGGAGTATTAAATGCTGTCCAGGAAATTGAAGAATTATCAGGAAGGAAATTAATTAGTGAAGACAATATTATCACGCCTCAAAATAGCAATGAGGGCGTAGACATTTATGTTTCAACTAGTTCTGCTGGAGGAGGTCTCCAAATGATGGTAGCGGGTGTGGTTAAATCTATGAGTGCAGAAAGTGCTGAAAGAGCTGCGTTGGGAGCTGGATCGATTGTAATGGATGTTCTTGCTTCCAACGATGGTAGAAAGCCTCATGAAAAAATAACTAGAATTCGGCAACTTAGACCTGATATGATTCTTCTTTCTGGTGGTACAGATGGGGGAACCACCAGTCACGTAACTGAATTAGCTGATATTTTAGCAGCTTCTAACCCTCAACCTAGATTAGGACAGGACTACAAACTTCCAATTATTTACGCTGGCAACAATAAAGCTAGGGATACAATAAAAAACACTCTTGATGGCATTTCTGACTTAGATATTGTAGATAATATTCGACCAATCCTTGAAAAAGAAAATTTAGAGCCATCTCGTGATAAAATTCATGATTTATTTATGGAACATGTCATGGCCCAGGCACCGGGATACAAAAAATTAATGGGATGGACAGATGCGCCAATAATGCCAACTCCAGGTGCAGTAGGCTCATTAATTGAAATGATTGCTGAAAGAGACAATATTTCTGTTGTGGGTGTTGATATTGGTGGGGCTACGACAGATGTATTTTCGGTTTTCAATAAAAAATTTAATCGTACTGTTAGTGCCAATTTAGGAATGAGTTATTCAATTTGTAATGTGCTAGCGGATGCTGGTTTGGAAAATGTATTAAGATGGGTTCCCTTTAAAATTGAGACAAGTGACCTTATAAACCGGATTGGGAACAAGATGATTAGACCTACTACTGTACCACAATCTCTTGAAGAGCTTATCATTGAACAGGCAATCGCAAGAGAAGCCTTACGGTTATCATTTATACAGCACAAAAATTTTGCGACCAGTTTAAAAGGTGTTCAGTCTGACCGAACTATTTCAGACGCCTTTGAGCAATCTTCTAGTGGTATGTCTTTGGTTAATATGATGGAATTGGATCTTTTAGTGGGCTCGGGTGGTGTTTTATCTCATGCTCCAAGGAGGCAGCAATCAGCGAGGATGTTAATAGATTCTTTTATGCCTGAAGGTATTACCCAATTAGCTGTCGATTCCATTTTCATGATGCCTCAGTTAGGAGTCCTTGCAAACATTGATAAAGAAGAGTTTAAGGAAGATGCAAAAGATGCTTCATTAGAAGTATTTGAAAAAGACTGTTTAATTAGGTTGGGTACCTGTATTGCACCGGTTGGGGAGGTGGATAAATCAACATCTATGGGCTATGCTGAGCTCCGTTTTTCAGATGGAGAAAAACAAACTATTGATTTATTAGAAGGAGTTCTGCTGGCTATAGAGTATCCCTACAAAGAAGTAAAAGTGGAAATTTTTCCACAAAAATCAATTGATATTGGTGCGGGGAAAGGAGAAAAAATAGCAACTACAATATTCGGTGGAGAAGTTGGTATTATTTTTGACTGCCGAAATCGTCCTATTTCAGTGTCCGATGATTCTCAGACCAGGGTACAAGAATTAAAACGATGGTCTGATGCATTAAATGAATATCCTAAAAAGGCGGAATAAAATGGCTACCTCATATACTCCCGGATTAAAAGTTCTTAAGAAAACACTATTTAAAACCAAAAGAATTTTACCCCTTAAGGGTAACGTGCATGTTAAGGTAGGACAAGATATAACTCCAGATATGGTTGTTGCTTCAACCAATTTACCAGGTAATGTCCAAATGGTTAAGTTAAGTAACATTTTAAATATTGAACCTAAAGATGTAGAAAACGCTTTGAAGGTAAGAGAGGGAGACTCAGTTCAAAAAGGAGAAATGATTGCTGAGACGGAGGGAATTTTTGGTTTTTTCAAATCTTCCTTTTCTAGCCCAATTGATGGAATTATTGAGTCCGTATCATCGAAAACTGGCAGAATTATAATTAGAGAAAAGCCTATTCCAGTAGAAATTGATGGATACGTTGAAGGTGTAGTTGATGAAGTGATACCTGAAGAAGGTGTCGTTGTCAAATCTTCTGCAGCTTTTATTCAAGGGATTTTTGGGATTGCAGGTGAAAAAAAGGGTGTTATATCTATGATTTCTTCTAGTCCAGAGGAAGAGCTGCATGAAGATCAAATTACTTCAGAGATGAAAGGAAAAATTCTTGTTGGTGGCTCATTTATAAGTATTCAAGCCTATAAAAAGGCGCTGCAATATGATGTTGCAGGAATAGTAGTCGGGGGATTTAATTATTATGATCTAAAAGAAATTTTAGGTTATAACCTAGGTGTGGCGATTACGGGAACAGAAAAATTAAACACTGCACTAATTGTAACCGAAGGGTACGGAAATATACCCATGAGTCACTCTACTTTTTCACTTTTAAAGGACCATGATAATAAGATAGCATCTATTAATGGTGCTACTCAAATTAGAGCAGGTGTTATTAGGCCAGAAATAGTCATACCACTTAATTCGCAGATAAAAGAAGAAAAAGCCACTAATGATTCAAATTACGGTATTTCTGTTGGAAGCGTGGTCAGAATAATCCGATCACCTTATTTTGGTAAAATTGGTGAAGTAGTATCCTTGCCACCTGAATTGCAGCAAATGGAATCAGAAACGATGGTAAGGGTTGCTGAAATTAAGGTAAATAAAGAAAATTTTTTGATCCCTAGAGCAAACCTGGAATCTGTTGAAACTAAATGAGTGGTAATATTTGTGACAATGATAAGCAATTTCTAATTGATATTGCAAAAAAAATAAAATCAAAAAATCTTAATATTCCTTCAATATTTTTTTTAGAAATGATGAAACCATTAAGTTTTATTAGTAGCCAGACAATGATTTTTTTTGGACCAATATTTAGTGCTTTTATCAAACCAGATAGTTATTATCGTGCTGCTCAAATCTTCGAAAATCGTGATAACGTTGAATTTTTATTAAAAGAAATTGAAAGGTCAAATTGAATTTAGATAAAAAATACACAACTTATATCGTTGGAATCTTTCTAATCATTGTTTTTACGATACTATTAACAATGCTACCGTCCTCTATTAATTTTTTCAAAGAGGAAAAGTCTGCAATGTTTGTTTTGACCCTTTCTGTCATTTTTATCATGTTGTATGAAATCAGATTAACAAAGTTTACTGATAAATTACCTTTTCTAAGATCCATACCAGGTTTGAAAGCAATTGAAGAGGCCGTAGGTAGATCTACTGAAATGGGTAAACCAATCCTTTTTGTTCCTGGAATTATGGATATGAATGAAGTGGAAACAGTAGCAGGTGTAGTGGTGCTTGGTCATGTAGCTAATATGACTGCAAAATATGAAACTGAATTAGATGTCCCTGTAGCTCGCGCTATTGTTATGCAAGCTGCTAGACAAGTTTCCAAAGAAGCGTATTTGACTCAAGGAAGACCCGAGTTGTATAATGAAGATATGGTTCATTACATAACAGATGATCAATTTGCATATGCCGCTGCAGTGAATGGTATTATGCAACGAGACGAACCTGCAGCATGTTTATACATGGGAAAATTTTTTGCTGAATCCTTACTTTTTGCAGAAACTGGAAACAGTATAGGTGCGATTCAAATTGCTGGTACTGGATCCCAAACTCAAATTCCATTTTTTGTAACTGCTTGTGATTATACTCTTATGGGTGAAGAGTTTTTTGCTGCGAGTGCATACCTTTCACAAGAAGCAGATTTAATTGCAGGTATAACGGCACAAGATTTAATCAAAGTTATTTTAGTTATTGTAATTCTTTTTGGTACAGTTTCGCGAGCTTTATTTGACCTTGGCTTAGTAAGTTTTGATTTTATTACATTGATAGGCATATAAATTGATTCTTAAAAGATATATTCCCATTGCTATCGTTGCAATTTTTGGTTCACTTACATTAAGTGCTTGGTTTATTGATAATGAAACGATTGAAACTTTTGCAAATGATGACGCAACACAATTTTTCGATATTATAGCAGCATTTGCTGTTTTTTTAGGAGCATTGAACTTGCTAAAGCTTCAATTTATAAAATTTATTAAAAAGCAAAAAGGATGGCAATATAGTGCCATTTCAATAATATCTTTCTTTTTTGCATTTACTATAGGCTTTTTCATTCGAGGCGCATACTTTGTAGAAGATAAGGTTTTTTTCACAGAAGAAGCGGCTCTTGAGTCTTTAATAACTGTAGATATAAGTAAGGGACAACAAGAACCGTCTTATAAGGTTCAGGAAAACTCATTTAAAGATATATCTGATGCAAAAAATTTTGCTATTAAACAAAATCTAATTACACCCGTAGATTGGGGAGCTCATGTACAGAAAAATGGCAGTTTATTCCAGTGGATGTTCAAATATATATTTTCTCCTTTATCTGCTACCATGTTTGCTTTATTGGCATTTTTCGTAGCTTCAGCCTCTTTTCGAGCATTCCGAGCTAGAAACTTTGAAGCTTCCTTACTTCTCCTTGCAGGAATTATTATAATGATTGGTAGAGTACCTGCTGGAGGTTTAATATCTAGCTGGATGGTAATGTACTTAATAGTATTAGTATCAGGTTTATACATACACTATCTCAAAAAGAAAAATAATGTTACGATCATTTTCACTTTAGCTGGATTTATCCTCGTGACTATTGCTGGAATGATTACTGGATGGCCATTAGATAAACCATCTATTTTTTATTTACCTCTTTTACAAGAATGGATTTATTTGGTTCCAAATGCTGCTGGATCCACTGCTATTCTAATGGGTATTGGATTAGGTATTGTGGTGACAAGTCTCAGATACATTTTTGGTCTTGAAAAATCTTACCTGGGGGAATGATGATTCGCAAGCTCGAAAATTTAATAATTAAAGTAGGAGATGTTGATCGTAGAGTTATTTTTGTTTTAATAGGTCTTGCAGTGCTTATTCCATTGTTAACACCAGTTAGCTTACCGATTCGAGAAACACCAACCACAGTCAAATTTTACGAAGGAATTGAAGAAATACCTAAGGGGTCAAAGGTTTTAGTATCATTTGATTATGGTCCAAGCACTAGACCGGAAATACACCCTATGAATGTTGCAGTTTTAAGACATATGCTAAGGAATGAACATAAGGTGTACATATCCTGTCTATGGCCTGATGGAATTTATATGGCATTAGATGCCTTGGAAGATATAAGTGATGAATTTTCCTTAAAAGAATATGAAGATTATGTTTTGCTTGGTTACAGGCCTGGTGCAGAAGCAGTTATTAAAGGTTTAGCAAGCGATCTAAGAAAGGTATATACTGTAGATGCCAATGGTAAATTTATTGATGATATTGAAATGATGGATAATGTCAAAAACTTAAATGACTTTGCCTATATTTATAGTGGTTCAGCTGGATATCCAGGCACATTTGAATGGGTCAAATACGGCGGAGACCCCACTGGTGTAAGAATGTCTTCAGGAACAACCTCCGTACAGGTTAATGAGGTAATACCCTATGTTAGGTCAGGACAGTTGATTGGTTTACTTGCAGGTATGCCGGGTGCAGCAGAATATGAAAAATTAGTTGAATCTCCCGGTATTGCAATTAAAGGAATGGCAGCTCAATCATTTGCCCATATTGTAATTGTTGTTTTTATCATTTTCGGAAATATTGCTTTTTTCTTAAAACAAAAGAAAGAAAGGAAGTATTCTAAATGACATTATCTACTATGATTGGGGCCTGGATTGCAGTTTTTCTTACTTTGAGTATATTTTCTTACTTATATAAAGATAATCCATTTTACAAGATTGCTGAGCATGTATTTGTGGGAGTGTCTGCGGCTTATGTTGCCGCTATTAGCTTTTGGACACAAATCTATCCCAATTTATTAGGTCGACTTTTTCCAAAGGATGGTCCTTTATCCTTTACAGGGCTAGAATTTGATTTTAATCATTCTTTTAACATTTTATATATATTCCCTTTGTTGCTTGGTTTAATGATGATTTTAAGTGTATTTCAAAAGTTTAATTGGATGGCTAGATGGGGGATAGCATATACTGTAGCTATTGCTGCCGGTTTAAAGGCTTTTGGGTATCTAAATTCTAATGTTCTTAATCAAGTTAGCGCCAGTGTTGTAAGCTTGTTTGGTGAAAATTTACCATTTTTCAATATCTCAGGAGATAGTGTATTTAACAATATTGTTCTTCTTTTGGGTACAATTAGTTCTTTAATGTATTTCTACTTTTCTAAAGAACAGAGGGGAAATTTCGGAAAACTTACTAGGGTTGGTATTTACTTTCTAATGATAAGCTTTGGAGCTTCTTTTGGTTTTGCTGTTATGGGAAGAATTTCTTTATTGGTTGGTAGATTTCGAGAGCTAATAGCATATTCTGAGCCCTCTTACAATTATTCTACTATTTGGTTATTATTTCTCATTATTGCTTTTCTTTTTTACCATTCAATAAGAGAAAAAGAGTCCAATACATAACTTTACTTATTATTTGTTGTTTATTTTTGTAAACGCACAATAAAATATGCCAATCTACTTTTTAAATAGAATTTTTATTTTATTTTTTTCTATCTTTTCGTTAAGTCTCACATCTTCATGTTTACCCTTTTCATTTAATAAAAACCTTTTTATAAATAGTGAAACGGGGGTTTATTTTTTAGGCCAAACGGATACTCGTTATTTCCAACTAACATGCGAGGAAGTATTGCCTTTTTATGGATTTCAAATTGATATGTATGAAAATAGTCAACTCGTTTCGGAGGTCCTTACAAAATGGAAAATCAAAGATCCTTTTATAGCAGAAAAAGATATGGGATTCCTTGAATCCAAGGTAAGGATAAAAATTCGAGCAGAAATTCTTACCGATTCTTTTTCATTAAGGGGTGGGTATAAGTATAACTGTTTTTTAGAAATTGAAAATGTTGGCTATAAAGATAACCAGTATATCCTGATTCCACATTGCGAGGAGTTTGAAAAATACACTCAAATGATAGTAAATCATTTAAGAGAAAAGTTTATTCAATATACTTAAATGAAAATCTCTTTAAATCATTATAATAATATTATTTTTTTTACAGGTGCAGGAATGTCAGCAGAGTCTGGAGTACCCACGTATAGAGGTAGAGGTGGGATATGGAATGAATATAAGTGGGAGGAATATGCCTGCCAGAATGCATTCAATAAAAATCCAGAATTTGTTTTAGACTTTCATCAATTAAGAAGGGTGGAGGCTTTAAAATGTAACCCGCACTTAGGGCATACTATAATTAGTAACATAGAGAATTTGAAAAAAAATACATTTATCATTACACAAAATATTGATGGGATGCATCAACGAGCAAATTCAAAAAATGTAATTGAATTGCATGGTAGTTTATGGCGCTTAAGATGCGAAAAAGAGGGAATAGTGATCGAAGATAAAATGGAAGGGAAACTTTCAAAAACAAAATGTGAATGCGGTGAATGGTTAAGACCAGACATAATCTGGTTCGAGGATATGTTAAAAGAAGACATTATTGCACAGGCAAACCAAAAAATAATTGAGTCCGATTTGTTTATTAGCATAGGCACGAGTGGAATGGTTTGGCCTGCAGCAAGTTTTCCAAGCCTTGCAAAATCTTCAGGATCATTTTGTATAGAGATAAATCCAGAAGAAACAGAGTTGTCAAAGCTTTATGACCAGGTAATAAGGCTTCCTGCATCAGATGCTCTGGATCAATTTTTTAATTAAAAATATATATGAAAAATCCATTTGTTATTCTGTTCTTAATCATATTTTTTATTGTAGCTCTGCATAATATTATTCCTCAGGAAATAAATTACCCTTTTTCAAATCAAGATCCAGTTATAGATAATTACTTTGACACAACAATAATTGACCCATATAGATGGTTAGAAGATGATTACTCACCAAAAACGAAATCTTGGGTAGAAAAACAGAATGCAGTTACAAACCGTTATTTAAGAAAAATCCCTTACAGAAAAAAAATAGAAAAAAGATTGAGAGAGGTTTGGGATTATCCAACTACTAGCATTCCATTTAAGAGAGGAAATAAACATTATTATTATCAAAATAGTGGAATGCAAAATCAAGCTGTATTATATGTTAAAGATAGTGTAAATGGAGTTGCTAAGGTTTTATTGGATCCAAATTCTTTATCAAAGGATGGATCTGTTGCATTAAAGGGTATATATTTTTCTAAGAATAATAAATATATGGGTTATTCTGTTAGTAAATCAGGCTCGGACTGGACAGAGTTTTTTATTCTCGATTTAGAAACAAATGAATTAACAAAAGATTACCTAGATTGGATAAAATTTAGTGGTATGTCATGGCATGGAAATGGGTTTTATTATACACGATATCCAAAGCCTGACAAAAACGATCAATTTTCAGGGACAAATGAAAATTCAAAAGTATATTATCATTTATTAGGAACGTCGCAAGATGCAGACGAATTGGTATTTTTTGATCCAGGCACACCGAAGATATCTCCTTGGGTAAGTTCATCTAAAGATGAAAGGTTCTTATTTTTATATAGATCAAAAGGAACATATGGTAATAGCCTTTATTTTAGAGATACATGGAACAAATCTCAAGGATGGGATATTATTGTTGATGATTATGATGGTGAGATAAACATTATCGATCATTTTAATGGGAAATTAATAGCTCAGACTGATAGGAATGCTCCCTATGGTAAAATAGTTGGTATCGACCCTGCTAATTCGGATGAAAAATTTTGGGAAACGCTTATTAATGGCAGTAAAAATGAAGTGTTAAATAATGTTAACCTGGTTGGGGGAAGGTTAATTGCTCATTTCACAAAAGATGTCCTGTCTATTTGGAAGGTGTATACTGTAAATGGAGAGTACTTGTATACAATTGACCTACCAGGAAAGGGAATTGTTAATGGTTTCAATGGCAATAACAATCAAAATATTACGTGGTATTCATTTAATAATTTTGTAACACCTTCAGAAATCTATCAATACAATATTAGTTTAAATAGTTCGAAAATATATAAAAAATCTCAAGCAAATTTTAGAAGTGAAGACTACGAGATGAAGCAAGAATTCTACTTATCTAAAGACAGTACAATGGTTCCAATATTTATAGCATATAAAAAAGGTATATCTTTTGATATGGAAAGACCGACTTTATTATATGGATATGGGGGATTTAATATTTCAATAAAACCTTATTTTAATAAGTCAAACATAATTCTTCTTGAGTCTGGTGGAGTTTACGCAAGTGCAAACATTAGAGGTGGTAGTGAATATGGACAAGAATGGCATGAAGGAGGGATGCTATTAAATAAACAAAATGTTTTTGATGATTTCATATATGCAGCTAAATACCTTTTCCGCGAAGGCATAAGCTCTCCTGAATTTCTAGCTATTAGGGGTGGTTCAAATGGTGGCCTTCTTGTCGGTGCAGTTGTAAATCAAAGGCCAGACCTATTTAGAGTTGCGTTTCCAGAAGTCGGTGTTATGGATATGTTAAGGTATGAAAAATTTACAATTGGTCATGCTTGGGCAGTTGAATATGGCACTGTAAATAACAAAACCTTTTTTGAAAACTTAATTAAATACTCGCCTTTACACAACATCAGAAAAGATCTAGAATACCCATCAATTTTTATTTATACAGCAGACCATGATGACCGTGTAGTACCAGCACATTCGTTTAAATATGCTGCGACAATGCAGAAACTTCAAAAAGAAGGAAATCCAAAATTAATTAGAGTAGGAAAGAGTGCAGGGCATGGAGCTGGAAAACCAACCAATAAGATTATTGTTGAGGCTGCAGATAAATGGGCTTTTATGTTTAATGAAATGGGAATAAAATATTAAGCAAGCACCCTGCCAATATCGTCTCGAATTAGAATGAGAATTGCTGACTGAGATACTATAAGATAATCTTTTTCTTCAATTTTAATCTCGATACTTGCTTTTCCAAGAAAGAGGGCATAATCCCCAATTTCAGCTTGGGTAGGTATATATTTTACATCAGATTTTTTTTCTTTCCATGGCTCATCAAAAGAGCTTTCAGGACTACCAAGTGGTATACCTGGTCCAACTTCAACTACCATTCCACCCTTGACCTCTTGTTTTTCAATCACGCTTGGAGGTAAATATAACCCAGCTGGTGATTTTTTTTCACCAGTGTCGGGTCGAATTAAAACTCTATCTCCAACAACTAAGACTTGTTTATTTGAACTTTTCAATTAAAATTTCTATTGAGGACTAATGTTAGCAGTTGAGTCAGAATCTACAGCAGGTTTAGGCTCGGGTGGTTTTTTACCCCAATAAGTAGAATTGGTATTTAAAAGAAAAAATACATTGTCATTGGTTCTGTAAACATCAGGAGAACCATGTTTCCTTATATAATTATGTTGCCAATCTTGACCCGAATTACCAAAGAGATAATGTAAAATTTCATTATCATTTTCATCATAAACAATAATGTGTCTAGCAAGAGAGTCATCTACTCCAAATTTTTCCCACTTTTCTTCCTTCGAAGTAATTAAAATTTCTTTTTCAACCTTAAGAAGACGATCGAAAATTTTATCTACCTGATTTTCTTTTACAACAAGTGAGTCACTATTGGAGAATGACCAAGTTGTATCAGTTTTAATTAATTCGATTTCTTTTTTATCTTCAGATAATTTAATTCTAAAAACCTCTTCTTCACTTCCATTGAAAATAGCCTGGCCATCCATTTCTAAAGATTTTTGGGAGCTACTATTATACAAAAATAGTAAAATAATCAACCCTAGGGCTGCTAGTGAATATTTAATAGAATCAGTCATATATTTGTTTTAAAACCTCCGCTTGATTTTTTTCTCTTCTGTAACGAAATACTCCAAATCCAATAATAAGAGTTGAAGGAAGAACCATATTAGCAAATTTCCATCTTTTTTTCTTTCTATCCATCATTCTTTCTTTTTCATCTGCTGAAAAACGCTGTTCATCTTCAGAATCTAATTGCAGGATATCTAAAGGACGACTTGTCACTTCACGAGATCTCAATGAAATTAAGTCTTGGTCTCCAGCGAGATAATCAACAACATTCATTAGAAAAATCATATTTTCATCCACACTCATTCCCGCATCATCTGCTAAGAATTTAGAATCTGATATTAACATTAACTCACCACCATTATTTAAAATAGAAGTAGCAGCTAAAGTTTTTCCTTTTTGCCCTAGCATTTTAATGAACGGGTTTTGTTGCGGATCTGGACTTAAGTTAAGGTTCCCTTCCATAACACCGCTATTTCTAGAGGATTTAAAAAGAGTGATAACTTCTTTAACAGCTTCAGTGTCAACTGTATCAATAATTATTTCACTAGGAAATAAAGGCCTAACGTTCTCTAGATCAGATACTACAACGGAATTTTCATTAAATGTGTCAATAATAGGAAAGAAAGGGTAATCCATTGGATAAGGAATCAAAAAGGGACCCTGCCTTACTTGAACGGTTACTTTCCCACAATTGCCATCGAGAACCAAATTTTTTTGTAGATCAAATCTGTATTTTTTTAGTAAGTCAAATATGTTTGACTGAACTGCCGTGGCCTGTTGAGTTTGTAAATCTGTGCTAACACCACTCTGTGCTAATAATAATTTTTTTCCTTCATTTAAAAACTTTTCCAATTCTTGATACGTGGTGGAATCCAGAGTGTCTAAAGTACCAGAAACTAAAAGAACATCCATATTTGGAGGAATCGAAGAGCCTGATTGAACTGTTCTGAAATTATAGTGCTCTCTTAGCTGAGCTGCGAGATTATCACTTTTAGATTCCGTTTCTGATGCCAAATTGAGTAAACCAATGGTTTTTTTATCAGCATTGATTAAAGCTTTTAATTTTGTGCTTATCATGTATTCAAGACCTGCGGTTGTTTGAATAACTGGCAGAGTCTCTTTTTTATCCTCATAAAGCAATACCATGCCTAAGTAAACTTTTTTAACAACCATCTGATCGTTTTCTAAAGACTGCATTTGGACAGGCTGAATACCGTCCTTCCTAGCTTGCTCTTCTAGTTCAGAATCAGATTCTGGATCGTAAAAATAAAAATTTATATTTTTTGATACAGCTCTATATTCTTCAAGAATATCTTGTAAATATCTTCTTGTGTTACCTAACTCATTTGGTAGGTTATCTGAAAAGTACACTTTTATTGTAAGACGATCGTCTACTTTTTCAAGAATAGACTCACTAGAATTTGAAAGACTAAACATCTTGTTATCAGTAAGGTCGAATCGATGAAAAATATCCCTAGAGGTAAGATTTAACAAAACTAGACCAACTAGTAGTGAACCGAAGAAAACAATAAAGGAATTTTTATTTTTTATTAACATAATCTAACTCCACTTTCTAGATTCAAGCACTCTTGTAGTAACGGTTAGGAAAAAACCAATTATTGAACAAAAGTATATAATATTTCTAGTATCAAGCACGCCTCGTGACATATTGGATAGATGAAAATCTGTGCTAAGATATTGAATTACTCCAGTAACTGAAGGAGGAAAGAAGAAAAGTAATTTATCCATCATAAAGAAAACTAGGACTATAGCAATTCCTATTATAAAAGCAATAACCTGATTTTCAGTAAGGCTACTAGAAAACAATCCAATAGAAGTATAGACACCACCTAATAAAGCCAGCCCAATGTATCCAGTAAAGACAGCCCCATGATCTATATTGCTCCCAACATATATAAGATTTAGATAGAAAAATAAAGTAGTGGCTAAGCCCAAAAGAATCAATGAAAAACCAGCTAAATACTTTCCTAGGACTATATCTCTTTCATTGATGGGTAGGGTAGAAATTATCTCTATTGTACCTATGCCTTTTTCCCTCGAAATCAGACCCATGGATACTGCAGGGATGAAAAAAAGATATACAATGGGTATAATACTAAATAGTACTCTCATATCGGATTCATTGATTAAGAAAAATTGAATGTTAAAGAAATAACCATTAATCAAAGCAAAGACTACCAAAAAGATGTAAGCCATAGGACTTGAGAAAAATGCATTCATTTCTTTTCTAAATATTGCCATTATATTATGCATCGGTTACACTCCCTTTATCAAGAGTTAGATTTCTGAATAAATCTTCTAGATTTCTTTTGTGCACTGACATGCCTATTATTATCCAACCTTTTTCAACGGCATACTTAAAGAGGTCTTTTCTTGGGTCCGAAGAGTTTTGATATTCAATGTTTATTGAAACTGATTCATCTTGCTTGTTAATACTTTTTACTTTAACGCTGGGCATGGTAGCCTCAACAGCTTTGATATCCTCTTCTGATGCATCAGTTACTTCTAATTTTAGTTTGGTTATACCTTTTGAGTCGGCAATCAGTTCTTCACTAGTACCGTCAGCTACTATTTTCCCCTTATCAATAATAATTATACGATCAACGGTAGCTTGAATTTCTTGCAGGATGTGGGAAGACATTAAAACTAGCTTCTCTTTACCTAATTTTTTTATAAGGCTACGAATTTCCACGATTTGATTTGGATCTAAACCTGTTACAGGTTCATCTAAAATTAAAACTTTTGGGTTATGGATTAAGGCTGCCGCCAGTCCAATCCTTTGTTTATATCCTTTTGAACAATTTCCAACCGTTCTATGAACTACTCCCTGAAGTCCACATTCTTTTACGACCCTTTTGAGAGCATCATTAAAATCTGAATCTTTTATACCTCTAATTTCTGCATGAAACTTTAGATATTCATGTACTTTCATCTCAAAATAAAGGGGGTTTAATTCAGGCAGGTACCCTATTTGTTTTTGTATATCGATACAGTCGTCAATAATATTCTGATCATTAACATATACATTTCCAGAGGTGGGAGTAAGGTATCCAGTCATCATTTTTAAGGTAGTACTCTTTCCGGCTCCATTTGCACCAAGAAAGCCGACTACTTCTCCATCTTTTAAGGAAAACGAAATAGACTGAACAGCCTTTACTTCGCCATAATTTTTAGTAAGATTTTCTATGCGAATCAAAATAAAACTCCAAATATTTTAATTTGTTACACTAATTTTGGATAAAAGTTCCAAATATCAGCGAGAATATTAAAAAAAAATACATTGTATGTACAGATTTTAAGTAATGTGATTGTAATCAATTAGCTTGCATTATTTCACAATATTTCTTGACTATATAGTGTCGAAGGAAATAAGTTATTAATGATTGACTTATTAGTTTGTCGATCAATGGTTAACCAGAACTAAGAAAGGAGAGTTTTTATGGCTCGCTTATTTAAATATATTCTTTCTGCTGTGTTCCTTTTCGCTTCAGTGCCTGCAGTACAGGCTATGGATATGAAGATGGACAACATGGAAGAAGTAAAGAAGAAAAAGAAGAAAAAGAAGAAAAAAGGTTCAAAAGGAAAAAAGAAGAAGAAAGGTTTCTTCTCTAAAGCTTTTGGTTCTAAGTAATCTTAGTCTTTTTATGAAAGTATGAAAAAAGGGTACGTTTCGTGCCCTTTTTTTTCGTCTTATTTCTATTAATTTCCCTTATAACTAACCGAGGAGTTATAAAATGAAAACTATAAACAAGTTATATTTATATATTTTAGCAGGTTTACCTTTCATGATTTTTTCTCAGGATACAGATACTACTAAAGTGGAGAGAGAATCCTACACAAATTTTGATTTCAGCTATTCTAGAGATAAAGGGAATACAGATCTAGATTCTAGATATTTTGGATTTAGCTATACTTTAATTGGTGACGCTGGCCCTCTGAATGACACTGAGTTTTTGATAGATTTTAATAGGAGTGACGACAAACTTGAAGGGTATCCTTTTACGGATGATCAATCTCTAACATTGAAATTTGATGTATGGGCAAACCAAAGACTCTCACCTTTTTTATTCTTCCAAAAATCATTTGACAACATCGTTGGACTTCAAGATCGGATGAATTATGGTCTAGGTGGAAAACTGGGTCTTTTTAAAGGATTCTCAATTAGTTACGCTTTCCTTTTTGAGAAAGAGGATTACTTGTTATATGACTATACAGATTCAACTGGTACAGGAAGTTATATCTACACAGATTCAGTATTAGTTGATACAAATGACTATTATTATGATGTAGGCTGGGGCGATCAATTTTATGTTTATGAAGATTCTACTGAAATTTATGCTTACACAGATTCGACCGAATCACCAGCAGAAGAATTTTTCCGTCATTCAATTAGACCAAAGTTTAAGGTAAAGCTTTTTGATGAGAATATCGTTCTTGATTACAGATTTTATTATAAACCACGTGTAGATGATTTCAAAGATTATCTTTTGGAACACGAGCTTAAAATTTCGATTGCAACATTTTATGATGCCTTGAGTATTAATCTCAATTATACTGATAAGTATAACTCTCGATACGATGGAGTAAAAATTATAAATAGGCAATCTGGCATCGCTTACAAGGACAGGGACACAAACCTTAGTATAGGATTTTCAATAGCATTGTAATAATTCTTTAATAAAGACAGTTTTAAAAATTGAGACCTGGAATTAATTTCAGGTCTCTTTTTTTTATGGAATATAATCATCTAAAAATAGAACTTAAGTGGCAAAAATACTGGCAAGAGAATAAAACCTTCAAGACAGAGAAGGATTTATCTAAGAAAAAGTGTTATGTGCTTGATATGTTTCCTTATCCTTCAGGTGCGGGGTTACATGTTGGACATCCTTTAGGTTATACTGCAACTGATATATACTCTAGGTTTAAGCGTCTCCAAGGATTTAACGTTCTGCATCCTATGGGCTGGGATGCATTTGGACTTCCAGCGGAACAATATGCTATTAAAACAGGAACTCACCCCAAAATTACGACTGAAGATAATATTAAAAATTTTAAGCGACAGATTCAGATGCTTGGGTTCAGCTATGATTGGGATAGAGAGATCAATACCACTGATGAAAAATATTATAAATGGACTCAATGGATATTTTTACAACTTTATAAAAAAGGACTAGCGTATGAATCAGAGGTACCGGTTAATTGGTGCCCGGAGCTAAAAGCAGTTTTAGCAAATGAAGAAGTTGTCGATGGTAAGTCAGAAATTGGAGGGCATCCAGTTGTTAGAAAGCCAATGAGACAATGGATGTTTCGTATTACGGACTACGCTGAATCTCTACTCGACGGTCTTGATGATTTGGATTGGCCAGAAAGTGTAAAGGATCTTCAGAGAAATTGGATAGGTAAATCTGAAGGGTGTGAAGTCGATTTTAAAATTAAAGGCCTAAGTTCAAATATTACTGTATATACTACTAGGCCAGATACATTATTTGGGGCTTCATATGTAGTTCTTTCTCCCGAACACCCATTAGTTGAAAAACTTACTCTTGATGAAAAGAAAGTAGAAGTAGAAGAATATATAAAATTAGCTTCCACAAAATCTGATTTTGATAGAGGTGAATTAAATAAGGACAAAACTGGTGTTTTCATTGGATCTTATGCTATAAATCCTGTTAATAATGCAGAAATCCCAATTTGGATTGCAGACTATGTATTAATGAGCTATGGAACAGGTTCAATTATGGCTGTACCTGGGCATGACAACAGAGATTTTGACTTTGCAAAAAAGTTTGAACTTCCCATTATTGAAGTTGTTGAAGGTGGGAACCTGGAAAAGGCTGCATTTACAGGAAAAAATGGTAAAATTATTAATTCATCTAATGAAGATGGGTTAGACTTAAACCAACTTGAAGTAGAGGAAGCTATTGAAAAAACTATTTTATGGCTGGAGTCAAAGGAATTAGGACGTAAGAAAATTCAGTATAAACTTAAGGATTGGCTTTTTTCAAGACAAAGATACTGGGGAGAACCAATTCCTATTATTCACAGCAATGATCAAATTGTTCCGATAGATGAATCTGAACTACCTTTAAAGTTACCAGAGGTTGATAAATATGAGCCTTCTGAAACAGGTGAATCACCACTTGCAAACATTCCTGAATGGTTGGATACAGATCGAGGCAGAAGAGAGACTAATACAATGCCCCAGTGGGCTGGATCCTGCTGGTATTTTTTACGATTTATTGATCCATTAAATAATTCAGAACCTTGGAGTAAAGAAAAGGAAAATTACTGGATGCCAGTAGATCTTTACGTAGGTGGAGTAGAGCATGCAGTGTTACATTTATTATATTCACGTTTTTGGCATCATGTTTTATATGATCTTGGATTAGTATCAACAAAGGAACCTTTTAAAAAGCTATTTAACCAAGGAATGATACAAGGGGAGGATGGCCAAAAAATGAGCAAGTCTAGAGGCAATGTGATTAATCCTGATGATGTGGTAGAAGAATACGGAGCTGATAGTTTTCGTTTATATGAAATGTTTATGGGCCCTCTTGAGAAATCAAAACCTTGGAAAACCAAGGGATTACAAGGCTGTTACAGGTTTCTGCAAAAGGTGTGGCGCCTTTTTCATGATAAAACCAAAAATATTGAATATAATTGTGCGAATAAAGAGACATTAAAAATTTTGCACCAGACCATAAAAAAAGTTTCGGAAGACATTAATAACCTAAGATTTAACACTGCCGTATCACAGTTAATGATTTTCACTAACCATTTGGTGACACTCGATACATTAGATAGAGAAGTTTTAGATACCTTCTTGATACTACTTAATCCTTTTGCTCCTCATCTTTCTGAAGAGATCAATGAAAGCCTTGGTAACGATACGATAACATCGATTAGATGGCCTGAATATGACAATTCTTTAATTATTGAAAATATTTCAACCGTTGCAGTTCAGTTTAATGGAAAGATGAGAGGTACAATTGATATAGAATCAAATTCTGAACAACATGTAGTGAGGCAAATTGTAATGACAGATAAAAATCTTAAAAAATTTTTGGAAGGCATGGAAGAAATCAAAGTTATCTATATACCCAATAAATTAATAAACTTTGTATTAAAACAACTTAGTTAAAAGAGATTTGAAATCAATTTTAAAAAATATAATTGGAAATTCGTATTAATAAATGC
>JAYPLH010000173.1:2015-4271 GCA_038365355.1 Fidelibacterota bacterium | reverse complement strand
AGTGGGCCCACAGGGATTCGAACCCCGAACCAACAGATTATGAGTCTGCTGCTCTAACCGTTGAGCTATGGGCCCAAAAAGTGGAAGAAACTTAGCGAGAGTGAGAAGGTATTTCAACCACTTCCCCAATTGTAATATAATTTTTTGAATAAACTTGTTTGGGAGTGATTTTTCTGTTAGTGTATTTAAAGTAATAAATTTAAAATAATCTTTAAATACTCATCATTTTTCTTAACAATATCAACTGATATGTTCAAAATAAAAAAATTAATTTCAAAACTGTTAGGGTACTTTGGCTATGAAATTCAAAGACATTCCTCAGTTTCTTCTAGTGTAAAAGAACCATTTTATCATTTTCGCAATTTATTAGATAATCCTCAACCTTTAATTTTTGATGTTGGCGCTTATGTAGGGGATACCATTGAGCAATTTAAATTATCTTTCCCAGAATCTTATATTCATGCTTTTGAACCTTTTGATGAGTCTTTTTCCCTCTTAAAAAATCGTTTTCAAAAAACAGATAAAATATTTTTAAATAATACAGCAATAGGAGATCGTTCTTTAGCAAACACAAAGATGTATATTACTCAAAACAAAGGCTCTAGTTCGTTATTGCAGCCAGCAAAAGATGCGAATGAACATTGGGATGGGAATCCACTTATAACTCAAAAAGAATTAAAAGTAAAAACAATAACTATTGATAGCTATTGTCAACAAAATAATATTGAAAGGATTGATATTTTAAAAATAGATGTGCAAGGGAATGAACTTAAAGTTTTACAAGGTGCAAAACGGATGTTGAAAGAAAAACGAGTCAAGCTAATTTTCACAGAAATATCAATAGCACCTAATTACAAAGAACAATCAGAAATAGATGAAGTAATCAAATTATTGAGAGAAAATAAATATAAAATTTTCAATTTTTTTAAAATGAAGCATAAAGAAGGTAAGTTAATTGAATGTGATGTCTTATTTTATGTGGACAAATTATTTGTTTAAAGCCTCGTTATATATGTTATTTAAAGTTTTAGCTGTTTTCTCAATGTTAAAGTGTTTCAGAGAACTTTTCCTTGCCTTAAGCCCCATCTTTGTTCTAATAGATTTATCCATAGTTATTATTTTTTTTAATCCTTTTTCTAGTTCAAACGTATTCTTATTCTCAAAAAGGATTCCTGTTTGATTATGTTCAATTATTTCAGGAATTCCTCCAGCTGTTGAGGCAAGAATTGGTAAAGAAGAAGCCATCGCTTCTTTTAAAGTAATTGGTGACCCTTCTGAAATTGAAGGTTGAATATATAAATCAATTGAAAGTAAAAATTTTGGAATGTCATTATAATGCAACTCACCTAAAATAAGAATGTTTTTTCTTAGGTAATATTTATCTATCATATTTTCTAGCATATTTCGATAAGGTCCATCTCCTGCTATTTTTAAGTAAAAATTTGGGTGTTCTTCTTTGATTTTATAAAGTGCTTCAATTAGTAAATCATATCCTTTGGCCCAATTCAATCGGCCAATAGATCCGAATATTATTGAATCTTCTTTGCGATTATTTATATTAAATTTTTTATTTATTGATAAAAATTTATCAAGATTTACAGTCGCATGTACGATTGGTATATGGTCAAAATTTGGATAAAGACAATCTTTCATATATAATAAATTTTTTGAAAGAATATATTTTGAATCTGAAATGATGGTTAGCTTTTTTTTAAACAAATATTTATACATCCATTTGAATAATATTTTGTTTTTGGTAAGAGACTTTTCTGCATGAATGTTCCAAATCATTGGGATATTCAATAATCTCAAAACGAAAAATTGAGTTAGTATTCGTACGGGTTCATCAAGTATAACTAAATCAGGTTTTGATATTTTTAGTTTTCTAAACAGTTGTAAAAAATAAAAAACGCTTGCAAAATATCTTAACCATTTCCACAAAAAATAAGGTCTCCAATTTTTATCGGCTGGTATGATTTGGCAGGCAGAGACGTTTATGTTTTTTTTAAGAAACTCAGTATATAACAATCCTTTTTTTTGATACAGAGTCCATACTTCTCTTCTTATTTTATGGATCTTATCATAATTGGATATATTTAAGATATATGTTTGGACACCACCAGGATTTAATGATCCAATCAAGTGTATTATTTTAGTTTTAGTTTGCATAGTAGTTGTTTGAATACATTAATAATATTTTGTCAAACCCATCCTTATTTTCGCCTATATTAATTTGTAAAATTAATATAGAATTCC
>JAYPLH010000173.1:0-1915 GCA_038365355.1 Fidelibacterota bacterium | reverse complement strand
AATTTTTGGGTTGTTGGTTTAGAAAATAGCGTTAATGCTAGTCTTTGGCATTCAATTGATTATTCTGATAAAACAGCAATCGTGGTTGGTAGTGAGGGGAGTGGTGTTCGAAAAAAAGTGTTGGAAACTTGCGATTTTATTGCAACAATACCTATGCAGGGTATCACAAATTCTTTAAATGTTAGTGCTGCAACTTCTGTAATAGCTTTTGAAATATTACGACAGAAATTGGAGAAAAAATAATGCCATCAACTCATGATTATATAGATGATAAAAGGAACAATAACATTCAAGTGTATATAAATGGGAAATTCTATCATAGATCAAAAGCAAATATTTCAGTTATGGATAGCGGTTTCTTATTAGGAGATGGTGTTTGGGAAGGGATAAGGTTATATAATAATGCATTAATTCATCTTGAGGATCATCTGAGCAGACTCTATCATGGTGCAAAAAGTATTTCTATGGATATACCTTTATCAAAAAAAGAAGTAAGGCTAGCTATCTTAGAAACAATTAAAAAAAATAATATGGAAACAGATGTACATATACGCTTAATCGTTTCCAGAGGAATAAAAAAAACGCCTTATCAAAACCCCAAAGTAACCATTAGTCCACCAACAATTGTTATTATACCTGAATACAAAAAAGCTAGTGAAGATGTGAAAAAAAATGGTATTACGATTGGGACAGTAAAGACTATTAGGGACGATAGAACTCAGGATCCAAAGATTAATTCTTTAAGTAAACATAATTGTATTGCTGCGTGTATTGAAGCAAACATGCTTGGAGTTGATGAAGGTTTGATGCTAGACCCGCATGGGTTTGTTTCGACATGCAACTCAACAAATTTTTTTATTGTAAAGAATAAAGAAGTCTGGACTTCAACTGGTCAATATTGTCTGAACGGTGTTACCCGAAAATCTGTGATAAGGTTGTGTAAGCAGTATAACATTCCAGTCTATGAAAAAAATTTTTCATTAGAGGATGTTCATAGTTCAGATGAATTATTTGTTACGGGAACTTTTGCAGGTGTAATCCCAGTTATTTCTGTAGATAAGATAATTATTGGGGAAGGAATACGTGGAAAAATAACAAAGAACCTTCAAGATTGGTATAGCTTGGACTTAGAAAACGTAGCCAAACAAAATGAATAAGACTTACATAGCTATGTGGTCTGGCCCACGTAATCTTTCTACTGCTTTGATGCGATCGTTTGAAAACCGAACGGACACTGCTGTTATTGATGAGCCTTTTTACGCACATTTTTTGAAACAAACCAATCTAAATCACCCTGGTAGAAACGAAATCATTTCAACACTAGATTCTAACTGGGACAGCATCGTTCTTAAGATTACGGGGCCAATCCCTCAAAATAAGTCAATTTGGTATCAAAAGCATATGGCTCAACATAATCTTGAAGGGTGTGATCTTAATTGGATAAAAAGTTTTCATAATTGCATTCTAATCCGTGATCCTAAATATGTAATTCCAAGTTACAATAAAGAATATTCTTTGTCAGATGAAAAATTGTTAGGGTATTGCCAGCAATTGAATCTTATACGAATTTTAGAGGACGAAGAAAGCATAACTCCACCAATTTTTGATGCCACTGATATTCTAGAAAAACCAGAACAAGCTTTGAAAAAAATTTGTATTTCCGTTGGAATACGTTTTAGTCAAAAAATGTTAAAATGGCCTAAAGGAAAAAGACAATCTGACGGTATTTGGGCTAAGTATTGGTACCGGAATGTAGAAAATTCTTCAGGATTTAAACCTTTTCAAAAAAAAAATATAGTTATTGATAAAAAGCTAATCCCATTATACAAAAAATGTTTGGCCGATTATAATAGAATGTACGAGAAGCGAATAACTTTTTAGGAAATTTGGAAAAAGCTCTTTTACTTATTTTTTT
>JAYPLH010000009.1:0-24551 GCA_038365355.1 Fidelibacterota bacterium | reverse complement strand
CTTTATAAGTATTATAATGATAGATTACTTGAGCCAGCTAACTGGGGTACAATTATCATGCATAGTGTTACAGGGTTATTGCTCTTTGCTGGACTTTGGTTGGGTAATCCAATAGTGTAAAAAATAGTAAAGTAATTGCAATCTATTAAAGCCCTTCAAATTGAAGGGCTTTTTTATTTGCAGATGATAATTTTTGTGTATAATTTACTTACGAGTAACTTACGAGTATTTATTAAAAAAGGTTTATTATGAAATATGCAATAAAAAAACAAAGTAGAAAAAAAGTATCTCCAGTAGTGCTACGCGCTATAGCAAGAATTAATGATTATGAGAATAGAAGAGCAAATTATTCAAATGTTTGGAATCAAAAACCAACTAATTATTCATCACTTACCTCGTGAATAAAAATCTGTCACCAAAATTGAAAAAATTCTTGGACTTTGTAAACCGATTTACATTGGTTCACGGTCAATCTCCATCTTATGAAGAAATTATGGGAAATTTAGGATTTGGATCATTGGGGACAGTAAACTGGTATGTAAAGACTCTGGAGGATCAGGGTTATTTGCACCGTGTAAAAGGTCCTAACGGTAAGCGGGCACTCACCGTCGCTCAAAAAGAGCTTCCCGCAACTACAACAGCCTGTTTACCGTTGTTAGGACTAATTGCTGCAGGTGAGCCCATTGAAGCATTAGAGAATCCTGAAATGGTAGATGTACCACCTTCTCTATTGCATCCAAGTAATTATGTTCTTCAAGTAAAAGGTGACTCTATGATTGATGAGAACATTCATGATGGAGATTATATTGTTGCTAGGAAGGCAAAAACTGCTCGTTCCGGACAGATTGTTGTTGCGCTTGTAAATGGTGAAGCTACTTTAAAATGCTACGTTCCCAAGAAAAATAGAGTCGAGCTGCACCCTAGGAATCCAAGCTTTCCAATTATAAAGATTGACTCTCAAGATGATTTCCATATAAATGGCGTTTTGCTCTATTCATTTCGAAACTATTTGAATTAAAAAGGTTAATATGATTGGCTCAGACGTTTTTCATTTACGTCTTAGTAATCTTGAGATTCAAGCTGAAAGAATATTGGACCCAAGTATTAAGGGTAGATCCTTAGCTGTTATTTCATCACATAATCCAGATGGAATTATTTTATCTTTATCTAAGGAAGCTTTGAGTGAAGGTTTAAAAAAAGGTATGAGGGTTTTGAAAGCCAGGAAAATGAGTGCCTCGACACTGTTATTACCTTACAATGTGTATCTTTATAAAAGGTTGCATAAGTATATATATGAAAGTTTATCCAAATTTACGCCTATAGTTGAGCCATATAAGCTAGGACAGTTTTTTTTAGATATGAGAGGGATGAATTCTATTTATGGTAATAATCAGGATGCGGGTTCATCGATAATCAAATCCATTAGACAGGAAACAAATATTTTTAGTGTAATTGGTATCAGTAGGAATAAACTAGTTAGTAAGATTATTACAGCCATTAACCCAGAGCCAATTTATAAAATTGAAGCTGGGGAGGAAGCTCAATTTTTAGCACCTCTGAATCCTTCATTTTTACCCTCAGCACACATCAAATATGTAAATAGTATCATACATTTTCTTATGATAAAAAAAATAAAGGATATTCAAAACATTGCAAATAACTATAAATACTTTCAAGCATTATTTGGCATTCATGCTACTAATTTAGAAAATGAATCAAAAGGAGCATATTCCTCTTCTGTTAAGCCAAGTACTCTATCTGATAATATGTTAGTTCAAAAAGTTTTATCAGTTGACAGCAATGATTCTAAGATTCTTTATGCTACCCTTAGATCATTATCAGATGATTTAGCCCTTCGATTAAAAAAAAGAAAGCAGATAGCAAATAAGGTAAGTTTAGGAATTCACTACTCCGATGGATATTCTGCAAATAGGATAGGATCTTTAAAGTTTAATGATAGCCAATATGTTTTTAATACTTGTGTTACAATATTTAATAAATTGAACAAACGGCGAAATAGAGTTAGATCAATTCTAATCAATGCATCTGATTTTCAATCTTATCTTCATCAGGAACATCTTTTTAATAGTAAAGAATCATCTGCTATAAAAATTTCTAAGGTTGTAGATGTTATAAGATCAAAGTACGGACTAGAGAGTATTCAATATGCTAATATTCTAAGAGCTCAAAAAACCAATCAGTGTTTACCCATTTAAATACTCACTCTGTATATTCGGCGATGCGTGGTTTACTTCCAGTGAATCAGCTAATTCAATTATCCAAGTCTAATGGCATGGAATCCATAGCGCTAACCGATGTCAACTGTTTATCCGGTTTTATAAATTTTGTTAAACATTGCAATTCTATGAATGTAAAGCCGATTGCAGGTGCTAACCTCATTACAGACAATGAAGACGTAATCGTTTTAGTAGAAAATCAGGTCGGCTATGAAAATCTTTGTCGAATTATATCAAAATCTTATGATCTGCAAGATCAAAGAATATCAGATATCATAGCTTCTCACTTTTCGGGACTTTTTATTTTAACAGAACAATATTCAATATTAAAACAGCTCAATTCAGTTGTCTCGAATACTCATCTCTTTGTTGAATTACGACCAGGAGGATCTGAGTCTGAAGCTAGAAAATTAGCGAAAAAATTTAAATTAGAAGTTGTAGCAACAGGGAATGTTTATTTTCATAATATAAATGATTATGAATCGTACTTAATCCTACAGGCAATTAAAAAAAACACCAAAATAGATAACATAAAAAAAGAAAATGATATATCTGCATTGAACTGGTTTAGAAATGAAGAAAGCATGGTCAGGTTATTTCCTAATAGTTTAGATGCAATTAATAATAGTTTTTATTTAGCAAATAGATGTAAAAAGGATTGGTCTTTTGTGAATACTATTTTTCCTGGTTTAGCATTAAAGGATACGTACAGGGCTAATGATTTATTAAAAAAAAAAGTTTATTTAGGAGCAAAAAAAAGATATTCGAATGTAAATCATAATATAAAATCTAGAATAGAATATGAATTCAACCTAATAACGCAAAAAGGATTTGCAACTTATTTTCTCATTGTAGCAGATATAGTGAGCCAAACCAAATCTACGATTGGAAGAGGTTCTGGTGCGGCATCAATTATTAGTTATTGTTTATTTATTACCCAAGTTGATCCTATTAAATATGGATTGAAATTCGAGCGTTTTATTCATCCGGAACGAAAAAAAATGCCCGATATCGATATAGATTTCCCATGGGACGAAAGAGATAATATTCTAGAATACGTGTTTGCTAAGTATAGTAAAGGACGTACGGCAATGGTGGCAAATCAAGTTTTTATAAGGTCGAAATCTGCGGTAAGGGAGGTTGGGAAAGTATATGGGTTATCTAGTGAAGAAATTAAAAGTCTTACTAATAGAATACGTTGGTATAATAAAAAAAATGATTTACATCAGATGATGATTACGAATTCAAATTTTGGTAAAAATCAGTTAGCAGATATGATTACTAAAATTCTTAAAAAAAGCCAGAATATAACAGGTGTATTCCGGCATTTTTCAGTTCATCCAGGAGGAGTCATTATTGTTCCCGACGAAATTCAAAAATATGTACCCATCTTACAAACCTCCAAAGGTGTGCAAATTGTTGAGTGGGATAAAGATCAGGTAGAAGACTCTGGACTTTTGAAAATTGACCTTCTTGGCAATAGAAGTCTAGCAGTGGTTAGGGATACTTTAAAGCAAATAAATATTGATAAAAGACATGAAAGTAATTTTGATTATCATCAGATTCAGCCAGTAAATGATAAAAAGACAGAAGCTCTACTAAAGAAAGGAAAGACTATGGGGGTCTTTTACATAGAGAGTCCTTCAGTTCGTCAATTGCTTGCTAAATCCAAGTTAGTTGATTTTGATCATATTGTTATTTATTCATCTATTATAAGACCTGCTGCTAATCGATACATTAATCTAATGCTATCAAGAATACATGGAGAAAAATGGAGTTTAATACATCCAGATTTAGACTTCTTAAATGAAACATATGGAATTATGGTTTATGAAGAACAGGTAGCGATGGCAATAATGAAAATGGCTGGGCTTGGATATAGCGATACAAAATTATTACAAAAAGCAGTTAGCAGAAATCATCCGCTAGAAATTTCAGCCTGGAAAGATCGATTTATTAAAAAATCTTTATCCAAGGGTTATGAGATTAATATCGTCAATACAGTTTGGAATATGATCAGTTCATTCATTGGATTTTCTTTTTGTAAACCCCATTCGGCTTCGTATGCAATGCTTGCAATGACATGTGCCTACCTAAAAACTCATTTTACTGCACAATTTATTGCTTCTGTTATATCAAACCAGGGAGGTTATTATTCAAGTTATGCTTACATGAGTGAAGCGAAAAGATTTGGGATTAAAATTTTATATCCAGATATAAATGAAAGTTATTACGAATGGAGAGGGCATGATAAAATGATACGCATGGGATTTATGTCTATAAAAAATTTACGAAAAACTGCGATTAGCTTAATTTTAAAAGAAAGAAAGAAAAGTTATTTTACATCGCTAAAAGATTTTATAAGTAGAGTTCAGATTAATCTTGCAGATGCAATGGCGATTACAAATGCTAGATGTTTTGAGAAACTATGCCCAGATTTACATCATCGGGAGATAGCTTATTTAGTGGCTGGTTCTTATACAGGAGGAGACAGTATACCTCTTAAAAGGGAGATTCATTTAGATCTTTATCCGTTCACTAAAGAAGAAATATATCAATTAGATTTGGACAGTTTTGGCTATCCGATTTCTAGTCATCCGATTGCAAGATACAGAAAAAGACTAAATCAGAAGATCATTTTTGCAAAGGACATACAAAAACACCATAGAAAATCAGTCTACTTATTAGGAATTTATATAGCACGGAAAGAGTCGTTAACAAATAAATCAGAGCCTATGGAATTTTTAACATTAGAAGATGAGACAGATACGTACGAATGTATTTTATTTCCTGATGTTTTTAAACAGTTCAGTGATTTAGTCCATTGGGAAAGTTTATTCATCGTAAAAGGTAAAGTTGATCAGTCCTTTGGATTTTATAATATTATTATCGAAAAAATGGCCAGTATAGAGCAGTGGATTAATCAATTAGAAAATAGAAAAAATCAAATAAAATATGTGATATAACCCATCAGGTTATTAAAAAATGACTAATTATTGATCTGAATTCTCTGTAAATCGTACGAATGATCATTGTATGGCTCAAAGGAATCATCATCACCTGGAATATTGACTAATAAATATAAATTTTCTTCATCTGAATCTAAGGCTATACCACGAGCAGTCAAGTTTCCGGCAGAAAGATAATAATTTTTTTCTAGCTTTGTATTCTGAGAAAACTCAATGACAAATACGCCTACTTCATCAGCATCAGTTGGCGCAACAAAAACCCGTTCTCCATTTTGTGATATCGCTGTGGAAAGTCCAGGAGATTGAATTTGATATTTTCCAGCGAACGTCATATCATCACCGTGATATGAGTATAAGTGCTCAACTTTTAAAGAATTATCTTCAGTGCTCAAGCAAATAAAAACAATGTTTTTCTGAGCATTATAAACAATATGATGAATATCACCTACAAATCCGTAGGGGTCTGAAATATTTGGATCTTGATTAAGCCTTAACCCATCCCAATTATATTTTTTTAGTGATGAGGAGGTTGCTACATAAAGAATTTGACCTTCTCTATCCATAGCCAGTTCACCATTGAGAACTGATTGTGTGGTCTCCTCTCCAGAAATAAGATTCAAAGTAATGCATGAAGGATCAGTTTTGGAAGAAATAATTAGAGTTGTATCGTTAATAAATGCAAGGTCATTCATATTCATGAGGGAAACAGAAAATGAGTTAAGTATTTCTAAATCTTGGCTATTTAAAATAAGAATAGAGGATTCTCCTTCGTGTGCAATTGCAATAATGGATTCATCAGAGTTGATATCAAGTGCAATAGGGTGAGAGCCGACAAAAGTGTGCTGTTCAACTAACAAAGAATTTTGAGTGTTAATCTTTAATAAAGAATTATTATTATAGTCAGATAGGTAAATTGCATTTTGAACGTCAGATATAATCATATCAGAAAAGCTTTTTCCTAATTCTAGAATTTCAAAATCTGAAAATTGAAAAAATATATCAGGTTCATCATCATCCTGATAAAGAGAGCAAGAAAAGAGAGTTAGTAAAATGATTAAGACTATATTTTTCATAGTTATGTTCCGAATCTGTAAAGTGAACCGAATTGGATAATAAATGGAGATACTAGTTGACTTTCATTTAGGTTTTGGTGCAAAGGCATCTGTAGAGTCATTTCAAAATCTAAATTGTCAGTCGCCTTTGTTCCTATTTTACCAGTTAAAAAATAGCTTTCACCACCTCTGTCTCTAGAAATTTTCCCATATTCATAATAGTCTCTGGTTGATAAAAGATGACTAACTTGTAAACCACCATAAAGAAGATGGTTCTCAATATAATCTAGATTTATCAGAGTTTGAATTTCATTTCCATATTTGTATCCATAAATATTTTCTCCAGTAGAAATTCTTGTGAAAATTCCGCCCGACAAAACTAGTTTCTTTATATCTTGGCTTGAATAAATTGAAAATATAGGATCAACTGTGCCTGTTCCCACCTGCAGGTTGTCACTGATGCGCTCACCAAATTCATCAGTCATATTTATTTTACCATTACTTAACTTGACACCAATTCCAAGAACTATTGGTATTTCACTAAAAAAGGTTCTTTGAATTCTTGTTTGTAATAAGACATCACCAAGTCCATACGATTCTCTAAAATATTTTCCGCCATTATATAAATTTGGGTTCTGTCCTCGGAACAAAACTTTTTGATTCAAAATATAACGAAAAGGGAAGAATGCGCTTATGGTAAAATGGTCTGTTATTCCATATGAACTAATAATGGTTAGACTACTATTATTCGTTCGTTCTTTATTATAGTTTGGAATAAATCTATCTCCATATTTCGCACGATTTAGTTGTTCATGTTCGTATGAAATGCCAAGAGAAAATTGACCACTTTGAGAATCATTATATTCAAGTAAACTTCCACCTGGAAGTAAAGGCCTCCTTCAGCTAATGCCACCTTGCGCAAAAGCACTATTAAATTGGAATAAAAGAAATAGATTTGTTATAAAAAAATAGATATTTCGCATTTGTGTTTTCATTCTAATTCCAAAATCAATGCAGTTTTAGGATTTAGGATAAGGTCTTTGGAAAGATTATATTTTTTTCCGCTAATTACATCAAAGCCATTTTTTTTATCTGCAAGCGTTCCACGATATACATCAAGATTCAATAGTTCTTCATTTTCTTTATTGTTCATGATTACCATCAGTTTATCTCCTTGAAAAACTCTAAAGTAAACATATATACCATTTGTTACAGGGTAGTGGATTAATTTCCCACTGGCTACCGCTTGGCTGGATTTTCTCCAATTTAATAGTTGTTTCACAAATGATTTTGCTTCTATTTGTGTAGAAGATAGACCGATATCATCAAATGCATTCACCTTATCGTCTTCCCAGCCTCCGGGGAAATCTTTTCGAAGTTCACCGTGGTCTTCTGTACTGGGCATGGCAATTTCCGTTCCCGCATAGATTTGAGGTATGCCTCTAGTCGTAGCGATAAATGACAATGCCATTTTTAAAAGATCTAATCGTTCATTTAATTGAGAAAATGTTCTTTGCATATCATGATTACCTGCAAAAATGACAAGGTTGTATGGATTCCCGTATTGGAAGTCATTTGCAAGTGTTCGATAAATGTTACCGATCCCAGTGTCCCAGCTATCTTTAGATAGTAGACCGGTGATCAAACTTTTCTGAAGTGGGAAATCTTTCATACTGGGGATATAAGACTGATAATCATCATATGTTTTACTACCCTTTTGCCAATAGGAAACCGTGGTTGGGTTGTTCATCCATGCTTCTCCAAAAAAAACGAAGTTTGGATATTCATTCATGATAGTTTTACTCCATTGTGAAGTAAATTTTTTATCCACATAGGGATAGGTATCAATTCTTAAACTGGATAAGTTAGCATATTCAATCCACCATAGTGATACTTGTTTAAGGTAGGTAGCAACAAATGGATTTTTTTGATTTAAGTCGGGCATAGTTTCAACAAACCATCCTTCTGTAAATAAATCTTTTTGTGATGTAGGCAAATGTGGGTCGTACACAGTCTCATGGATATGGTTTGTTTGTCTGTAATTGCCTTGGTAGTTAAGCCAATCGTCTGTTGGAAGGTCATTCATCCACCAGTGCCCTGAACCAATATGATTAAGCACTAAGTCTTTTATTAAACCAATATTTCTATTTCTTCCCTCTTTTGATAAATCTTGATATAGTTTATTGGATCCGAATCTTGGATCAATTTTGTAGTAGTCAGTCGTTGAGTACCCATGGTAGGAATAATCAGCTTGATTATTTTCTAAAACAGGATTTAACCAAATCTGAGTAAAACCCATATCCTCGATATAATCAAGATTATTTATAATCCCTTGAATGTCTCCACCATGTCTACCATCTTTATTATTTCGATCATACCCTTCTAAAAGAGAACTAACTTCATCATTTTTTTTATCGCCATTTGCATACCGATCAGGGGTGATTAAATATATAACATCTGAGCTGTTAAGTGTTTCTCTTTCCTCATCTATTTTTTGCCTTTTAAATATTTCATAATCGCGTTTTAGAACGGTCTTTTTTGCTTCATTAAATTTAATTGTGAACTTTTTTGGCTTATCTTTTTTCAAAAGTAGATCAATAAATAAGTAATTTGGACTATCAACTCGATGCACCTTATTAATTTGGATGCCTTTATAGTTTATTTTTGGAGTTAGTTTGGATATGTCTTTACCATATACCATTAGCTGAAGTTTCTTGTTATTAAACCCTGCCCACCAAAATGGAGGCTCAATGCGTTTAATATCGTATGCAGATAATTTTGAAATAATTAAAAGCATGATAGTAACTAAAATATTTTTAGGAGTTATCATATTTTCTCTCATTTTAGTAAATATATATAATTTTGTTAGTAAAATATTTTAAGATGAATCAAAACTTAACTATTTCAAACAGTTTTGTAATAAATCAAATTTAAGTTAAAGTTAAATCTCTTCAAATATGGATTGAATAATCTTATTTTTAAAGCAAATGAAGGCATATTATTTATTATTTGTTATTAATCTGTTAATAGGTGAAGTATTGTTTACAGATATTACAAGCGATGCGGGAATATCTTTTTCAGGTATGTCAGAGGGTGTATGTGTTTTTGATTATAATAATGATGGATTCGATGATATACTATTCACCACTCGAGGTGGGAGTACGATACACTTGTACAAAAATAATGGAGGAATAGATTTTACAAATGTTTCAATTGAATCAAATGTAGGGCAGGAAATGGAGGCACGGACGGCAATTGCTGGAGATTATGACAACGACGGTGATTTAGATTTATTTATTGGAGCAACAATCGGCTCAAGTAAGTTTTTCCAAAATAATGGTGATGGTACATTTCAAGATATCACCAATCTTACAGGTATATACGTAAACGATCAAGTCCGAGGGTGCTCATGGTTTGATTTTAATCAAGATGGATATCTTGATTTATATGTTGGCCTGTTGTTTGAACCAAATCTTTTATATAAAAATAATGGAGATGGCACTTTTATTGATATTGCACAAAATGTTGGTGCAACAGGTCCTATTGGAGCTGGCATAATTATGGGTCTTGGAGCTATAGATTACAACAGAGATGGCTATCAAGATTTATATATTACCCAGGATAATTATAATGGGAATATTCTTCTAAAAAATGAAAATGGAATTTTTTTTACTGATGTATCATATAGTTCTCAAACAAACTTAGAAGTAATGGGAATGGGTATAGCATTTGGAGATATTAACAAAGATGGTCTATTTGATTTCTATACAACCAATTTAAATGAGAACTCCTTATTATTAAATTCATATAATGGCTCATTTTCAGATATTAGTTTTACTTCGGGAACTCAAGATATGCTTGGCAGTATGGGGTGGGGAACATTTTTTTTTGATGCAAACAATGATGGGTGGATTGATATATATAATAACAACGAAACAGCTTTTGGTGGGGTTTATAATTCATTAATGATAAATCAAAAAAACTTAACTTTTTCTACGTTAGGTCCAAGTTGTGGTGCAATCATAAATAATAACGGTTATGGATCAGCTTTTAGTGACTTTGACCATGATGGTGATTTAGATATGATATTGGTTGGGCATTCTTCTAACGTTGGATCAATAAATTTATTAAGAAATGATTCCGAAGCTCGTAATTGGGTTATGTTTGAGTTGCAACAAAACCAAAATAACTTTTATGCAGTAGGGGCAACCGTTGAGCTGTTTTTAGGCAATGAAAAACAAATAAACTATATTGCAGCCGGGAATGGTTATTGCAGTCAAAATACTTTTGATATCCATTTTGGTTTGGACACTATTAATTATATCGATTCGGTAAAAATAATTTGGCCAGACAATCAGGATGAAGTTTTCTATGGTATTAATGTAAATAATAAAAATATTTTGATTAGAGGGAATGGTTCTTTAATGGGGAAACTAAATCAAGCAAGTCCAATAACCAGTAATTTTTCAATAAAAAATATATACCCAAATCCATTTAATACAGAAACTACAGTTTCTATCCAGGCTCACAAAAATATTAGACCTACTCTACAGTTGTTTGATCTTAAAGGAAATCTATTGAAAGAAAATATTTATGAATTAAGAGGTAATAAAAATCATTTTATAAGACTATCCTTGGATACATATCCAACCGGCTTATATTTTGTAAGAGTAGTATCTGGATCACATATAACCACGAAAAAAATTCAGCTTTTAAAGTAAATAAGTTAATCTATGTATTTTTTCTTCAGTTCATCTTTAAACACTTTAGCTACACTATTGTTGTCATTTAAAACATTAAATTCGCAAAATGGGTCCTCAGAGATATTATATAATGCTTCAAAATCATCGGTGATATTTGATTTGTAAAACCATTTTTTATTTCTCCCCCAGAAAGCTTTCACATCTCTCCCCATAGGATCATTATCGTCCCGAATTTTATTTGATTTGCCAAGTATCATATTCCTTGATCCTTGCTCTAATCCTTTTATTACATTTTTAAATGAGTTTCCATTTCCTACTGTAGAAAAATTCGTAACACCAGCAAAATCTAAAATTGTGGCAGAGATATCGATGGTATGAATCAGATCAGTAAATTTGGAATTTTTATTAATTTTATTTTCCCATGAAAAAATGATGGGGGTTCTAAATGATTGATCAAATATTGATAGTTTACCTTTATCTCCACCATTATGTGATCGCATGGGATCATCAATGAATTCTTGATATGGTTCTTGTTCCCATCCATTATCATTTACATATACAAATAGAGTGTTTTCGAAAATGTTTTCTTTTTTTAGATAAGAGATAAGGTCTCCTACTGCTTCATCAAACCAAGTACAATTTGCATAATATTCTACAGCAGATTTGGAATAGCCCTTGTGTTGATACAATGTTCTGTATTTATGAGGTGCATCAAATGGGTAATGAGGTAATTGTGGTGCATACCAAATGAAAAATGGATTGGATTTATTATTTTCAATGAAATCATATACAGGTTGGTTAGTAATTCTTCCAATATCAGTTCCCTCGCCACCCATAAACTGTTGGAACCAATTTCTTCCATTTCTTTTCTCTCGAACCCAACCTTTGGTCATTCCTTCCGTAAAACCACCGTATTTAAAATGATATTCCCACCATTTACCACTTTGAAAACTTTTATACCCTTCTTTTTGAAGTGCTTTTGGTACTGTATTAAAATATTTCATAGCATGATAGTTAAAGTTATCTTCCCATTCTTTTTTTAAACCACTGTCCATATCCAAATACGTTTGTTCTTTTTTCAATGAATCTTTATGAGAGTCTCGATGATGAATATAGTCGTATGGATCAATGCCTGTTATAAGTGCCTGTAATGCAGGTCTACAATGGTTATCGGGTACATACCCATTAGTAAAAAGAGCCCCACTTTTTGCAAGCATATCCATGTTGGGAGTAGAAACAATTTCGGACCCCATAAAACCAAAGTAAGGGTAGCCATGGTCATCACCAATGATTAAAATAATATTTGGTTTATCAATTTTATTTTGATCACATCCCAAAAAAATCAAAAAAATTGAAAGTAGAAAGAATGGTTTTAAACCCCAAAGCATTAGGTAGCCTATTTTATATGCTTGTTAATAATTGATTCAAAAAGTTCTTGTTTACCACTACTTAGACTAGGCTCGTCTTGATTTGATGCTAAATTAGCGAGTTCTTCAAGATTTAATTTTCCATCTGAGAACAGTAACCCTTTGTTATCATCAAAGCTTTTATATCTTTGATTTTTAAGACTCTGGTATTCAGAATTTTGTAAAATATCATCCGCTATCATAAGTCCTCTTGCAAGAGTATCCATAGCATGTATATGGCCTATGAAAATATCTTCCAAATCGGTAGAATTTCTACGCGTTTTTGCATCAAAATTCATTCCTCCTGATTTTAGACCACCTTCACTTAAAATAATGAGCATAATATGTACAGCATCATAAATGTTGTTCAAAAATTCATCCGTATCCCAACCATTATGTGGATCCCCTTGGTTTATATCAAGACTTCCGAAAGCATTAAAATTATATGCAGTTTGAATTTCATGAGCAAATGTATGCCCTGCAAGGGTAGCATGATTATTTTCGATATTAATTTTAAAATCATTTTCTAAATCATAGTGTTTTAAAAAGGATACAACCGCAGCTACATCAAAATCATATTGATGTTTAGAAGGCTCCATTGGCTTTGGTTCAATTAAAAAAGTTCCATTAAACCCATTAGCTCTACCATAGTCTCGAGCTTTTGATAAGAATATAGCAAGATGATCTAACTCTTTTTTCATATTAGTATTTAGGAGAGAGGAGTATCCCTCACGGCCTCCCCAGAAAACATAGTTATCTCCTCCTAGGCTTATTGTGGCATCCAGAGCAGCTTTTACCTGAGAAGCTGCATATGTAACTATAGTAAAATCAGGGTTGGTAGCAGCGCCATTCATAAATCGAGGATGAGAAAACAGATTGGCGGTTCCCCACAACAATTTCACGCCTGACTCTTTTTGCTTTTCTTTAGCCGCTTGTGTTAATTGCTGAAGGTATTCTACGGATTCATTTGCATTATTTCCTTCAGGAGCAAGATCTCGATCATGAAAACAATAATAATCAACACCTAACTTGGAAAAAAATTCAAAAGCTGCATCTAGTCTTGCATATGCGGCTTTCATTTGGTTGCTAGATACATTCCAAGGGAAATGTTTTGTTCCTGGTCCAAAAGGATCACTACCAGTTCCACAGAAAGTATGCCAGTATGCCACTGCAAACTTGAGATGCTCTCTCATAGGCTTCCCTGACACTATTTTTTCAGAATCATAAAATTTGAAGGCGAGGGGATTATCTGAATCTCTACCTTCATATTCAATTTGTTTTATGTTAGGGAAGTATTCTTTTTCCCCTAGTGTAAGATTTATTGACATGATTTAAGAATTAACCTCCAATACCAATTGGTGAAAAGTAAATCAATATAAGTGCTAAAATAGCTAGAATGATATATGAATTAATTTTATCTGATTTAGGATGATCAGTTTCTGCAATATTTTTTTTAGAAGTATCATACGTTAGTCCATTTATTTTTTCCAGATCAGGAGGAGGGGTAAGCATACTTACTGCAATAAGAACTACAACGCATGTTAAAAAAGAGAATATAGCAAAATACAGGAAATTTAGATCTGCAATTTGGTACCAAATTCCATCTACTGTCAATGTGGATTTTTTTATCTCCAATCCAAGTCGAATCATCCCTGCTATGAACCCGCCAACTAAAGCTGCCAGCGCTCCACTTGCATTTATTCTGCTCCAAAAAAGGCCAAGGAGAAAGACTGAAGCAATGGGAGGTGCAATATAAGCCTGTACACTTTGTAGATAAGTATATAATCCTGCACCCGAAACCACCTTAATAAATGGTATCCATAGGATACCCGAAAGCACAACTATACCAGTTGCTATTCTTCCAACAAAGACGAGTTTTTTCTCATCGGTCTCTGGATATAGTTTTTTGTAGATATCCATTGTAAATAAGGTCGAACATGAATTAAAAACAGAAGATAGTGAACTCATCAAAGCAGCTAGAAGTCCTCCTGCAACTAATCCTCTTATTCCAGATGGCAGTAATTCACGAACTAAAGTAGGAAATACTTGATCTGAGGACCCATAGCTTAATTGACCAGTTTTTGTCATTGCATACGCTATTAACCCAGGTATAAAAAACATAAAAATAGGTAATAGCTTTAAATAGCCTGCAAAGATAGTTCCTTTTCGGGCTTCAGAGATATTTTTGGCAGATAAAACTCTTTGTACAATATACTGGTCAGTACACCAATACCATACACCAATAATGGGTGGAGCAAAAACCATTCCTATCCAGGGAAAATCAGGATGGTCAGATGGGAGAAACATATTAAAGTGAGTCGGCTCGACAACAGAAACAAGGTTACCCCATCCACCAATTTTCAAAAGACCTATAACGGATATGGTAATGGATCCAACTATAAGAACCATGGCTTGTAAAGCATCTGTGTAGATCACAGCTCTTAGACCTCCTAAGATGGTGTAACAGCCAGTGATGAGAACAATTAGCAATGCGCCGGACCAGAATTCAATTCCCATGAGTGTCTCAAAAACAACTGCTCCAGCGTACACAGTAACGGATACTTTTGTAAGCACATAACTAACCAATGTAATGATAGTTAAAATCCAACGAGAGCTTTCTGAAAAACGTTTTTCTAAAAATTCAGGCATGGTAAAAACCGTGCTGTTTAAATAAAAAGGAACAAAGAACCATCCCAAAAGAAGTATGATCCAAGAATGGAGTTCGTAATGGCCCATCACCATACCACTGTTTGCTGCTGTGCCAGCTAAACCAACTATATGTTCGGAACCAATATTAGAGGCAAAAATTGATGCGCCAATAACAAACCATCCCAGGTTTCTTCCGGCCAAAAAATATTGTTCTGGAGAATCCTGCTTTTGATTAATTACCCTCCATATAATGTATCCTAAACCTATAAAGAAAAGAATAAGGGTTATCCAATCAAGACTTGTGAAAACTTTCATTTATACGCTCACTAAATATTATTTAAGGAATATTACATTCTAATAATAAAATACCACAACGGAAAGGATTTCAATTAGGTTAAAGTTTGTTTGAAGAATCATAAAAACCCATTTAAAAATAAAGAATCAGATGTTTATTTTTAAATTATTTAAGACTTTTCTATCTATTGTTTACAATTATTTTTACAAAAATATATTTGACTGATCGATTCAACATTATGTATAATTCTCGCATACCAATTCCTGTTATTTGGGTGCAATAATTGTTGAGATGGTAAGAAGTATTATTAATAATTTAATTAACTTATTTTAAGGAGCGAAAATGAGAAAATTGTTATCAAGCTTTCTTTTAATTTCTAGTTTACTCGCAGTAAATGTTACTTTTACTGTAGTAGACAATTCTTGGTCTAATACTAGTGTTATGTATAAAGGGACTGCTACGGATTGGGCTGTGGTTCAAATGTTTGATGATGGTACCAATGGAGACGTTACTGCTGATGACCATACTTGGACAGTGGTCGTTGATGTCGCTGCAGGCGATCATGAATGGGGCGCTATTGATATTGCAAATGGTGATGGTACCAATTGCACTGCATGCGATGGATCTGATGGGTATGGGACCTGGCTTATTAACGGAGGTAATCCTTCGTACAGTGTTTCTGATGCAGGGGATGTGACAGGAACTACAAGTTACACAATAGATGCCTACACTGCTTCGGTAGCAGGTTCTATAGTTTTTACGGTTGACGACCGAAGTCAAGAAAATGTTGCCGTAGAGTACAAAGGTGCTGCTACTAACTGGGAAACAGTACCGATGTATGACGATGGAACAAATGGAGATGCAACTGCCGGTGATAATGTTTGGTCGGTGACAATCGAAAATATTCCTGCAGGAACTCATGAGTGGGGCGCGATCGAAAATGACGGTTCTGAGTATGGGATTTGGTTAATAAATGGACCGAATCCATCATTTACCTTGGATGAAGATTTACTTACTTATCATGGGCATACCAATTATATCATACCTGTCCCAGCTGGAGAGATGGACGTGACTTTTACAATTACGGATCATACCTGGATGATTGAGGATGTTATGGTGAAAGGCTCTATGTCTGGTTGGGGTGTTTTCCAAGCTTATGACGATGGAACGAATGGAGATGTTACTGCTGGTGATCATGTTTGGACTGCTCAATATACAACTCCAAATGGTGATTATCAATGGGGTGCAATTGATACTGATAATGGCGATGGAACTATATGTGTAGCATGTGATGGCTCTGATGGCTGGGGAACATGGTTGATGGAAGGTCACCCAAATCCCGAATTTTCTGTTTTGAATGGAGCGCTTGATGGAGTTACAAGTTGGGTTCTTCCTCCTGATTCTGCTGTTTCGGAAGGAGTCGTAAAATTTACTGTTCATGATGGAACAGAAGAATGGACAGATCTCATGTGGAAAGGATCCCCCACCGATTGGGCTGTTGTTCAAATGTATGATGATGGAACCAATGGAGATGAAACAGCTGGAGATCATGTTTGGACAGCTACAGTTCCTGCTGTTATGGCTGGTGCTCACCAGTGGGGTGCAATTGATACCGATAATGGAGATGATACGGAGTGTGAGGCATGTGATGGCTCAGATGGATATGGTACCTGGCTCATTGAAGGTGATAATCCTTCTTTTACTTTGGATGCTGACATGCTCACTTTACATGGTCAAACCGATTATGAAATCGTTCCTGCAGGTGGTAATGAAGTAACCAAAACTGTCCTCTTCAATGTAGATTTAACTGAATGGTTAGATGAAGAAGGCAACATGGGAATGAGAGCATTTAATATTGCAAATGGTGATGAGATGCAGGTGAGAGGTAGCTTTAATAATTGGGGGAATTGTACGGAATGTACTATGACAAGAACTCCTGGAACAAATATCTTTAGTCATGCTATTGAGGTAACTGCTTTACCCGATGCTGAACTTCAGTTTGCATATTATATGCATCTTTCGGAGGCTTCTCTTGCTGCAGTAGCGGAAAGATTTGATGCATATGATAGTGAAGGAAACCCAGCAGTTGTTGATTGGATTGGATGGGAGACTTCTCCTCAAAATAATGGAAACCGAAATTTCATGCTCGGCGAAGATGATGGAACAGGTTTAGTTGAATTATCTGAAGAGTCTTTTTACGATGCTTTTCCTGGTTCAGTGGTACCTGAAGGAACGAGCGTTACAGCTATCTTTTCTATTGATATGAGTAATGTTGCTGCGTTTGATGCTGCTGAAGACTCTGTTTATTTACGTACACATGATAAGTGGTTAAACCTGTCTCAAGGTTTTTCAGATGGGCAGGATATAAATCATTATGCAGCTACTGCTGTTGGTGATGGTGTATATGAATTCCCTGTTACTCTATCAGGTCCTGTAACTTGGAATATATATTACAAATGGGGTTGGTATGACTTATCTGAAGCTACAGAAAATGATGAAGCAGGCGGAGGGCTAGGTGGTGCACCAAGAATCAGATACCTGCATCAAGATATGGACGCGAATTGTGAGTGGCCTGCGACCTATCGTTTTCCTTTAGACACAGAGTTTTTGCTTGAAGAAAACAATGCTCAGGAAACATGGGATCCAGAGGGCATCTGTATGGTTCTTATGGCAGTAGAAGGTAATAGTGGAACAACTCTTCCTTCTGTTTATAGCATTAGTAATAACTATCCAAATCCATTCAATCCTTCTACGGAAATGGAATTTACTTTACCAATGGAATCAGATATAAGTTTCACAGTCTTTTCTTTGACAGGTAAGGAAATGTACTCTTATAACCAGAGTGCTGTTCCTGGAGGAACCTATAAAATTACTTGGAACGGAAAGAGCAGGGATGGCCTACCACTTCCTAGTGGAGTTTATCTCTATGAGTTCAGAGCTGGTAATGAGTTTCGTCAAGTAAAAAAGATGACACTTCTAAAATAAAGTATGCTGAGAAGGGCCCGAAAATCGGGCCCTTCTCATTTTTAGTATCTAACCCTTGTTAATTGCGGGTTGATTGGGAGAGATATAAAAACTTCATACCGTGACAATTAATTAAATATGGAAGATCTTTTTGCAGGAGTAGATGTATCTACACAAGGTCAAAAAATTGTAATCATAGACCTTGAGAAAAGATCAGTTATTTATTCCGATTCTATTAACTATGACATCGACCTGCCAAAGTATAATACTTTAAACGGAGTATTAAAGGATACTGATTTTGGTGTTTCTGAATCCAATCCGAATATGTGGATTGATTCCTTACATCTCCTTTTTGAAAGATTAAAGACTTCATCAGATATTATTCAATCCATAAAAGCCATTTCTATTGCTGGACAACAGCATGGACTCGTAGCAGTTGATAAGGATGGTAATCTAGCAAAATCAACTTCGAAATTGTGGAATGATTTTTCAACCGCTGAAGAATGTGAAATTCTTACCAAAGAAATAGGTGGATCGGAGCAAATGATTACAGAGGTTGCAAATAGTCAGAGAACAGGATATACTGCATCTAAAATTTTTCATATGTACAGAAATGAAAGAGAATTATATGATAAAACAGACTACTTCCTATTGGTTCATAATTATATTAATTGGTATCTAACAGGAGGAAAAATAGCAATGGAAGAGGGAGACGCTTCTGGAACGGGTATTTGGGATCCAGTTACAAAAACTTGGTCCAAAAATTTGATGAATATTATTTCGGATGATTTAGTTTCCAAACTTCCTATCGTTGCTAGTGCTACCAAAAGTATTGGCTATATATCCAATAGTTTAGCAAATCAGTATGGTTTTGATCTGGAATGCAGAATTGATGCTGGTTCTGGAGATAATATGTATAGTGCATTAGGAACTGGTAATATTGAACCTGGAACTGTAACCATCAGTTTAGGAACAAGTGGAACCGCATTTGCTATTTTAGATCAACCTTTTGTGGATCAAGATGGTGAAATAGCTTGCTTTTGCGATAGCACTGGGAAATATTTACCTCTTCTTTGCATTTCGAATATGGCAGGAGGATACAATACATTTTTGGAAGAAAATAATTTGTCTCATGCCGATTTTGAAGCGTTGCTAACTCAGACTCCTCCAGGGAATAATGGAAATATTATTATTCCGTGGTATAGCGGAGAAAGGACACCGGATATCCCAGAAGCTTGTCCCATTTATTTTGGGTTTCAATATGAAGAGATGAATATAAAGTCTATAGCAAGAGGCCTTATAGAAGGACATGTTTTAAATCTATTTGCTGGGTTTTCTAAAATGCCGGTAAAACCAGATATTATCCACTTAACGGGAGGTTTATCTCAATCAAAATCATGGTGCCAAATGATCGCTGACATTTTCGATTGTGAAACGGTTCCAGTTAAGGGAGAAGGTGCCGCCCTTGGTGCTGCAATTCACGCAGCATGGGTATGGAAAAATGAAAATGGTTTGAGTTGTGATTTATCTCAATTGGTTAACCCATTTATTGCTTTTGAAGAAGATTTACGTTGTAAGCCAGACAAAAAAAATGTAAAAATTTATCAAAACCTTTTTCTGTCTTACGAAGCGCTAGTAAAAAGAGTTCGTGGTATAGGAGGGTCGGATCCTTTCAAATTAAGAAAGGAATTTTGCTTAAGTTGAAGAAATTACATTTTCATTGGATATTTATATCTTTTCTGACATTTTGGGTAGGTTCGTGTGTAAAACTCAAGAAAGAAACCATTGCAAAAGTAAATAACGAAGATATTTCATTGTCACTTTATAAATCGGAGTATCAAAATTTTTTATCAAAGATATATCAAGAAGATAACTTAGTAAACAGATATGCATATCTAAATAATCTAATTGATGAAAAATTAATCCTAAAATATGCAGCTGAAAATCATCTATATAAAGATTCATTATTTTCTGAAATAGCTGAGAGTATTTATGATCAGCTATTGTTAAACTTTCTTTTTAATGAAAATATAAATACAAATTTTAATCCTACTGATTCAGAATTAAGAAAATTTTTCTCATGGCAGAACACAACCATTCATGTCAGACATTTATTTGCCCAAACTCAGGAAAAAATTGAAGATTTAAATTATAGACTTTCTCGCTCGCAGGAGACCTGGGAAAACCTAGCTATGGAATGTTTTCAAGATTCCATTCTTAAATCTAATGGTGGAGATATAGGGTGGCATAATTACAATGATTTAGATCCTTTGTTTGCTTACCAAGCTTTTTCTATTGGCATTGGAGATATTTCCGAACCAATACGAACGAAAAAAGGATATAGCATTATTCATGTTCTAGAAAAAAAGCATAACAATTTTTTATTAGAAAAAGATTTTCAATTGAAGAGAGATGAAATGGAGGATCTTATTTCAAATTTTCAGCAGAATAAACTCTTACTTGAGTATACAGATAAAACAATGAAGACATTGGATATTAAGTTTAACAAAGAGAATCTTCTGGATCTACATCAATTTTTGACCTTTGTAAATCACAAAAATTTAGAGTCTTTTCAGGAAAAACATATTGTTTCTTATCAGGATATACACTTGAATGTTTCTGAAATTTTAAGCAGGCTTACTAAGTTGTCTGATCAGCAGCTTGCGAAAATTTCTACACCATTAGATTTAGAGCAAAGTATTGCAGGTCTTTTGTGTAGAGAAAAATTTTTGTCGGATGCTCAATTACAAAAAATTGATAAACAAAATACTTTTAAAAAGGAATTCTCTAAATCCAAAAATAAATCAATGATAAAATATGTCTTGAATAGATTAAAAAACAATAAATCAACCAATTCAAAAGAAAATATAAAAAGTGAAAAGGAAAAATATTTCCAATTCAGAAACACGTTGCTTTCTAAATCAAATGTAACCGTTGATAGTTCAATGGTGAAAAACTTTATTTTGTGAGATAAATATGAAATCAATTTTAAATATTATATGTATTCTAATGTTGCATCAGATCCTTTTTGGAGGCACAACGGGAAAGTTGTCTGGCACTTTGATAGATAAGGAGACTAGAGAGCCACTTATAGGTTGTAATATTATTATTGAAGATACTTACCTTGGCACCTCTTCAAATGAGAAAGGTGAGTATGCCTTGTTAAATATTCCACCAAACACGTATTCAATACGATTTGAAATGATTGGTTACAAAAAATTGGTGAATGAGGGCGTGACTATAATTTCAGATAAAACAACTTCATTAAATGGAGAATTAGTTAGCAGTGTAATTGCAGGAGAGGAGGTAGTAGTAGTTGCGGAAAAAAAACTAATTCAGTTTGATGTCACCCAATCCGAAGCGATTATATCATCAGAAGAGTTAGAAGGAATGCCGGTCACGGAAGTTTCAGAAGTCTTACGTCTTCAGGGTGGGGTGACGGTTGACTCGGATGGAGGCATTCATATGCGTGGTGGAAGAACGAGTGAAGTTTCTTATATGGTAGACGGCGTTCCTATGTCGGATCTATATGATGGTGGTATTGGAGTGCAAATTGAAAATGATAACATTCAGGAACTGCAGGTGATCAGTGGCACGTTCAATGCTGAATATGGTAGAGCATTGACTGGCGTGGTAAATATGGTAACCAAAGATGGAGGCAATCAATTTGAAGGATCTCTTCACACATACGCCGGAGATTATCAAAGTTCAGATAAAATATATAATAACTTGAATAATCTAGATTTAGAAGACGACTATAGCGTTTCAGCTAGTTTAAGTGGTCCTATCCTAAAAGATAAAGTCACCTTTTATTCTAGTGGGAGAGTTAATCAGTCAAAAGGATGGCTTAATGGACTGCAAACCTTTACTATTTATGGAGATACTATTTTTAAGGACCAAAATAACAATCGATATCTAGATGGTAATGAGGAGCAAAAAGATCCGTACTACAAGGGATTAAATTGGCATTCTTCCTGGTCCACCCAAAATAAGGTTACTTTCAACCTTTTGAAAGGAACCACTTTCAAAATTAATACAATATTAAATTCTCGAGAAAGTCAAGATTACAACTTTGCACTCCAATTACTAGAGGATGCTCAAATAACTAATTTTAATCGAGGAAGGTTTCTAGGTCTAAGTATATCACATACACTATCCCCTACATCATTTTTGCAGGTAAATGTAAGTGAGAATAAATACAATTATGAATCCTATTTATTTGAAGATCCTTTAGATAATAGATATATAACACCCGACAGTTTATTTCTTGCGCGCTTGGAAAACCGGATACCAGAACATATTATTGAGCAATATGGAGATCAGGTACAATACTTTCCTGCGTATTCTCTATATAGAGCAGGTGTAGACAACAGACGCTTTGAAAGAGAGACAAAAACAAATAATTATAAATTGGACTTTACAAGCCAAATAAATAAATACAATCAGGTAAAACTTGGTTTAGATTTTTCATCTCATTCTCTGATGCTTGATACATATTCTCTTCTGGATTCCACTTTAACGGATCAGGTATACACACCAATGATTCCAGATAAAGAAAGCTTTACGAGATCATATTACGTTCGTAAACCAACAGAGTTCGCCATATACGCGCAGGATAAAATAGAGTATGGGGACATGATCATTAATTTGGGATTAAGGTATGAGAGTTTTAATCCCAATGCAAAAATTCCAAATAATATTCATGAACCTTATATAAAAGATCCTCGAAATCCTGCACTGGATACTCTTTCAATGGAAGAGTTAGAGAGCATCAATTGGGGAGATATATCTTACACTGAAATTGATAGTAATGGGAATGAGGTCAGTTATACATATGCGGATTACTATAGCCGGTTTAATGATCAACCTAATCTAAATCAAAAAACAGGTTGGTGGAAAAATACAACCGTTAAATCTCTGCTTAGCCCAAGGGCAGCAGTTGCTTATCCAATCTCAGATAAGGGTGTAATTCATTTTGCCTATGGATATTTTTTTAAAATTCCTGATTTTTCCCTTCTTTATGATGAAACAGACTATAAACTGAGCGAGACTGGATCCAATTTTGGAATTTTTGGTAACCCAGACCTCGAGCCAGAAACAACAGTGAGTTATGAACTTGGTTTGAAACAAGAAGTAGCCCTGAACACTAGACTGGAATTAAAGGCGTTCTATCGAGATGCTAGAAACTATGTTAGTAGTGGTATTCCTATTGATTTGGGTGATGGAAAAGCATATTACACCTTTGTAAATAAAGACTACTCAAATTCCCGAGGAATTATCGTTACAGCATATCGCCGGTTTAGCAACTTTATTGGAGGTCAATTGGACTATACCTATCAAGTGGCTGAGGGTGCTAATTCTAACCCTGTAGAAGAATTTGGTGCAGTACTTGCTGGGAATGAGCCTACTCGATCTATAATACCTTTAGATTGGGATCAGACTCATAGTCTCAATGGTTCTATTTTTGCAAACTATAAGGAATGGGGGGCTAACACAGTTTTTCAATTTGGGGCTGGTTATCCATACACCCCTCAGATTACTAATTATGAGAGCCAGGGAGAAGTTTTGTCAACTGTCTTACTACGCAACAGTAGAAGAAAACCATCCACATTTCGAATGGATGTGAAGCTTCATCGAGGTATTAAGATAGGTGAATTAAATGGAAAATTTTATATTCGAATTCAAAACCTAACCGATAGACGAAACCACATTTCTGTGTATGGTGATTCAGGTAAAGCAAATCAAACGATTGAACAAGCAAGGGCTCAAGCGATCAGCCCTTTTGAACCTATGAGACCCAATACACTTGAACAATTTTTCAATAGGCCGGACTGGTACGATCCTCCGCGACAGATCCAAATGGGATTGCAAATTGCATGGTAAAATTTTCAGTTTGTATTTTTTTGATTGGAAACTTGTTTTCACAATCTGGTGATAGAGGGGATCCAAATTACAGGCGGGTTACCAACGTGGATGTAAATAAAATTCGAGTTTCCATTCAAAATTATGGATCCAGTGGTAATGATCTTTCCGGACCTAGCGTATTTTTTTACGAGTGGCCAACCAACAGTGGCAGAGGTTACGTTGCCTATCAAGCCTTGTATGTTGGAGCCATGGTCACCACAGATGGAGGAGAAGAGAGACCTTTAGTGACCATAACACACCGAAGCGATCAGGAGGGCAATTCGATGATGTGGGAACCGGTACCGGGCTACTTGAACCCCAACTCTACCAAGATCGCTATCAGCGATGATGAGAGTACCTGGCCTCCTAGCT
>JAYPLH010000172.1:1995-4290 GCA_038365355.1 Fidelibacterota bacterium | reverse complement strand
CACTAAAATTTAGTGGAAAAACGAATAGTGGGTTATCTGTTGGAATTTTAGATGCTATAACTGCAAAAGAAAATGCAAAATATAGAGACTCAACAAATACTGATACATTTCAAGCAGTTGAACCATTCGCAAATTCATTAGTTCTTCGATTAAAGCAGGATTTAAAGGACGGGAAAATAATTTTCGGTGGATTTTTAACGAATAAACAACAAGTATTAAATACAAATTATCTAAAATCATCTTTTACATCCAAAGCGAATGTCATGGGAGTAGACTTTGAATATGCTCTCCCTGATCCTGCATGGGTAGTTAGTGGATATACAGCGACTTCAACTTTATTGGGAACGGAGAAAACTGTTTCGGAGATCCAAAGGAATTCTGCCCATTATTTTCAAAGGCCAGATGATAAGATTGCATTAGATACTACTAAAACTCAATTAGATGGAACCAGCTCAGAATTAAGTCTAACTAAGATTTCAGGAAAAAATATTAAAGGATCTTTTACTTATCGGAAAATATCTCCAGGATATGACATAAATGAGTTAGGTTATATACGCTCTGCAAATACAAAACAATTAAAAAGTTACATTGAATATGAAGATTTTGTTCCAAAGAACTATTGGCAGTTATTGTCTTTAAGTTTTGGTTCTTGGCATGATAGGGATTACCAATGGAAAAATGGTAGCCATGGTTTTTGGGCTGATTTTTGGGTGCGCCTTAATAATTGGTACTCTGTTTCATTAGATTTTGAAAGATCCGAAGGTGGGATAAATAGAACTTTGACTAGGGGTGGTCCTTTAGCTGGCTTGCCTGCTTATAATAAATTTGGATTTCGAATACGAACAGATAGAAGAAAATCTTTCAATGGCTATTTTGGGATGAGTAAAAGAAGCGCTACAGATGGAGAATATGATAGGTCGTTTCGGACAGGAATTAATTATAGACCCAATGAACAATGGAAAATTGAGTTGGATCTTTTTACAAATAAAGAATTTGATACAGATCAATTTATTACTTCCATTGATGATGAATTAGCAATAAATACTTTTTACAAACGATATATTTTCGCCGATATAACGAATGATTCAAAAGGGTTTAGCTTTGAGGCAAATAGGATTGCATCGCCGCAATTATCTTTTCAGTTTTTTTTGAAACCAGAAATTTCACAATATGAATATCAAGATTTAAAAGAGTTTTTAGAGCCTAAAAAATATAATTTTAACTACTTCAGCGAGGACCAAATTGTTCATGTTGATGATGAAACAATTGAAATTGATCCGGACAGAGATGGTATGGCTCCATCATTTCAATTATCTAGTGATTATGTTAAGGGATTTAATTTTTTGTCATTGCGATCAAATTTCATTATAAAATGGGAATATAGACCTGGTTCAGCTATGTTTTTAGTTTGGCAGCAGCAAAGGGATCATTTTGAGGTTACAGAATCCAATATGGAATTAAGTTCTGGAATAGATAAATTAATGAAATCCAATGCAACTAATACAATTTTGCTTAAAGTAGCCTACTGGTTTAGTTCTTAACCTCTATGACATGATCTAATTGCAAATTTTCTGTGATTGGATCGTATCCGATACACCTTCCTTTTATAGTTATTTTTTTACCCTCAGTAGATAAAAAATTTGAGATTCTTTCAGGTGTACATGTAATTTTGTAATGTAACGTAAAATCAGAAGAATCAACTTTTGTTACACTCCCTTCTATTTGGATTACATTGTATAGAAGTTCTTCTCCTTCATTCATTTGGAATCTCCAAAGAACATCGTGTGCGCTTGCTTTTAAAATTGGATTTAATTTGGTGTAATCTGTTTTAAGGTTTTTTGTGTAGTAAACAAAGAAGATCATAGCAACAATAGGAATTATTGATCTAACTATTTTCCAATTCATTTCACCACGAGTCATAGGAAATTCTAGATTTAATATGGAACAATAAGCAAATCATTTTCTCAAAAAGAACTATAGACAATTTTTTTAAAGTAATTGATAACAAAATACATATAGAAGTAGTTAATTCCATAAATTCATAAATGGGGAAAACCAAATTATTGATACGAAGCGCGAAAGAAAAGGATGCTTATCAAATTGCCAATGTGCTATTAGATTTTTATAATATGGAAAATAAGGAAGAAGCAACCAAAGTATTTATTAATGAGCGAGAAAAAGAGTTTCACTATATAGTTGCGATTGAAAATAATGAAATTTTAGGTTTAGTGACTTGGTTAGTACATGGCTTACCTAAGCATGGTTTATTCGAATTAGATAGAATTTGCATTTTAG
>JAYPLH010000172.1:0-1895 GCA_038365355.1 Fidelibacterota bacterium | reverse complement strand
TTGCCTTATTAAATAAAAATAATCTGCAGTGTTTAAAGAAAGCTGGGAAAGTTTCTTTTCTTGAATCAGTTATTGATGACTCTGCAATTAATGGGTTTTGTGGTATTGCCCATACTAGATGGGCTACACATGGAGAGCCAAGTGATATAAATGCTCATCCTCATTTAGATCAAAAGAAGAAAATTGCATTAGTACATAATGGAATTATCGAAAATTATGGTGCAGTGAAAGAGGTGCTTCAAAAAAGAGGCATTGCTTTTACTAGTGCGACAGATTCAGAAGTTCTTGTACAACTTATTTCAGAGTTGTACTACAATAGTAAAGAAAAATTAAGTTTTGAAGATGCTGTTAGGGCCGCTTTACAAGAAGTAGTTGGTGCGTATGGGATTGTCGTTATTTGTGAAGATGAACCTGGAAAAATTATCGCTGCTAGAATGGGTAGCCCATTGGTTTTAGGCGTTGGTGAAGGTGAATTCCTCATTGCAAGTGATGCTTCTCCAATTGTTGAACATACTCGAAATGTTATTTATTTAGATGATAATGAATTAGTTTCTATAAAAGATGAAAAATTTTCTATTTCAAAAATTGATTCTAAAATGATAGTTAATAAGACTCTTACAAAAATTGATTTAACAATAGAAGAAATTGAAAAAGGTGAATTTCCTCACTTTATGCTGAAAGAAATTCATGACCAAAAGCACTCAATATCAGACACTATGCGTGGTAGGTTTAATTTGGATGATGGAACTACACAATTGGGAGGTATAGCTGATTATTTTGCAAATATTTTATCGGCTTCTAGAATTTATATTACTGCTTGTGGAACTTCTTGGCATGCTGGGTTGATAGGAAAACATCTAATTGAAGAATATTCTAGAGTGCCTGTACATGTTGAATATGCTTCAGAATTTCGTTATAGAAATGCTATAATTGATAGTAATACTATTATTATTGCTATTAGTCAATCTGGGGAGACTGCTGATACATTAGCTGCGATAAGGAAAGCAAAAGAACTTGGTGCTCTTACACTTGGAATTTGTAATGTGGTTGGTAGTACTATATCAAGAGAAACAGATGCAGGAATCTTCACACATACTGGACCAGAAATTGGTGTTGCCTCAACAAAAGCTTTTACGGCACAATTAACCATTTTAATTATGTTAGCTTTGAAACTGGGCCGTAAAAAAGGTGTTTCCAGACAAAAAGGTAAGAAACTTATCAGAGCATTAAGACATATTGACCAAGATGTCTCATCAATCCTTAATATGTCCAAAGAAATTAAGAAAGTAGCAGAAAGAACATGGAAAACTGACAACTTTTTATATTTAGGTAGAGGTGTAAACTTTCCTGTTGCATTAGAAGGTGCACTGAAATTGAAAGAAATTTCATACATTCATGCAGAGGGTTACCCTGCAGCAGAAATGAAACATGGCCCAATAGCTTTAATTGATGAAAATATGCCTGTTGTATTTATAGCTCCTCAAGATGAAAGTTTTCCCAAAATTTTAGCCAATATAGAAGAAGTAAAAGCTCGAAAAGGAATAATAATTACCATAACAGATAAAATTAATAATTCATTAAAATTGTTATCAGATCATAATTTAGTGATTCCGAAAACTCATAAGCATGTGTTCCCAATTACAAGTTCTGTAGTCCTTCAAATGTTAGCATATGAACTAGCTGTTTGTAGAGATTGTGAGATAGATCAGCCAAGAAATCTAGCCAAGTCTGTTACGGTAGAATAGATATTTAAGGGTGGGATATACACCCTTATTAACTTCTATTTCAAATAAATTTTTACCAGTAAAGTATGATAAACAAAAAATATATCTACTACATCATTTTTGGGATTACTTTTTTCCTTTTCAGTCTTGTCCAAGATAATATTCGACCAA
>JAYPLH010000008.1:12145-24606 GCA_038365355.1 Fidelibacterota bacterium | reverse complement strand
TATTACATTAACTCCAGGCATCCCGTCACCTGATTTCAAATCAGTGATTGTACCAGAAATAATACCAGTGTTTTGCGAATAAAGAATAACTGGCAACAAAATATTTACTAAATATTTCATGGAGTAAATTCGTTTTCTAACAAATATTCAAATAATTTAATAGCAGAACCATTACCCTGCAGTTTTGGCCTGTATCCATCATGTAAAGGCAGCGTCATGATTACAACCTTTCCGGAAAGTTCCATTGGAGAAACTCTATACTGTCCTATACTGCAAACCGTAGGAGTTCCTGACCACGGTTGATTTCCTTCAGGTACTGGCATTTGGTAAATAGTTTGTACATTTTCAAACTCCGATACGTTTGGCCAAAATCCTTTTACCTTCACAGATATAAGATGAGAAATCGAAAGATTCAAATTCGAATCCATAGGACTTTCAATTATCGTGCCTGGAAATAAACGGCCATTAGGGTTAAGAGTAGCAAGTGAATCCAAAGGGAACCATGTAAATGTTGTATCTTCAAAATCAATTGGATTTATAAATAAATTCCCTCCACTCATAATGAAATTCACTAGACTAGCTTCGGCTCTGTTATATGTATCATTAGCGGATGCTGTATTGTTATACGCAGTATACCAAATTACATGATCAAAATAATTTAAATTGGCAGATACATCTGATGACGAAAAAGGCAACTCGTCTCCTATCTCCCAATAAGAATACTCACCCTCTCCTACCAAAGTATCCATTATTCCGACATACCAAGATAGGGCGTTATTAGCATTGTCCAATGGATAGTCATCAACAACCAACACATCTCCTCTTACGGGTTTTACAAACCATGCTTGTGCAGTGTTCTCTTCAACAGAATCAGGAAAATGAATAATTTCACTTTCAGATCCAGCTATATCTCTACATTTAACAAAAAATTTTCTTTCTCCTGGATCCAAACTAGTAAGAGTAATACTCGTTACATCTCCATCCAATCGAACCCAACATGAGCTACATGTATCATCAATAGAATAATACACATCTGTAATGGTCTCATTCCCATCTTGATCATAAAGATCCCATACAAAAGTCCTTGTTGGGAAAGTAAAAGAAGTATCTCCTCCGATATCGGAAATGAGAGGGTTCGATCGATAGCGAAAAGAAATTTCAGGAGATGAGTTCTTTATAGGTAATGTAAGCTTTGATGGAGTCGGGTCTTCATTCCCAAAATTATCAATCGCTTTTACTTCAAAAGAAAAAACGTCAAGTTCAGATCGAATAGGAACATAAAAAACTCCACTTTCTAATTCAGTATAACTCCAACCAGTATCACTACTCCATTTATAATAATATCCTTCAATATTTCCATCTGAATCTTCTCCCCACCAATGTAACTCCTGCCTGCTTGTGGTTATTGTGGTAAGTGCAGCTTCAAGAGTATCCCATAAAAAATTACTGCTTGGATCCTCATCAATAGCATATTGGATTGCACCAGAGGAATCGATAGTAGCATAAATTGTGTCTAGTGCAACCAAAGATAAATATGTTTCCGGAGCACTTTCTCCAATCGACATAGATTGATCCTCATAATCCCATCGACTACAAGAAAAAAGAAAAAGTAATAATACTAGTTTATCTATATTCAGGACTTTTGCTAAAGTATTAGGGGCAGGTTTAAACCTGCCCCTTTTATTTTTTTATTTTACAAGTAACATTTTTTTATCTGCAATAAAACTACCAGCTTTTATCCGGTATATATAAACACCAGATGGAACTTTTTGCCCTTTAGAATCAAGACCGTTCCAATTCACAATGTGATAACCCGCAGAAAATGAATCTCCATTGATAAGCGTCTGAACCTGACGACCCATCATATCATATATGATTAATTTAACAGCTTCTTCACCTCCAATTGAAAACCTGATCTGAGTCTCGGGGTTAAATGGATTTGGAAAATTCTCATGAAGCGCATATTCATAAGGATTTGTATTCACATCATCATCAAATCCCATAGTAGTCCCTAGATCATCTACATCACGTATTTGAATTTTATAGGTACCAAAACTATAATTAAAGACACCCATAACTTGATCCAAAACATCACCTTCAGATAACAAACTCATCATATTATCTGCTGCCATATTGGCCATATCGTCATCAATTAACGCCTCAAAACCAGTTTCATCTGTAATAGCCCAATCAAAATCATTCACTGCAGAAACTGTAACATTATTCAATTGAACCAAAACACCTTCATAAGACTCCACCTCATCAGCAAGTTGATGTACATCTTCACAGCTTACAACAGCAGGTGTAGACTCTCCAACTGCAGATCCCACTTCAACAGATGCGTTTATCAACCTGGTATTTCCGCCAAATTTAAATGTCCAATCAGGGTCATTATCTGTAATCAGTCCCGTTACAGTTACTTCATCTCCTCTAGTCATAATAACTGGATCAGTAGCATCCACAGGTAAATCAAAAACAATTCCATCCCACTGGCCATCACCATCCTGCATAGCGTAAGAACTATAACTGCTCGCATATTGAGCAGTATCAGCAGTGACAACACCAGTTAGAGTTACCGTACAACCTTCATAAAGGGAGTTTCCAGAAGGCCAGGGAGTTTCTTGAACTGTTTCGACAGTCAACTCATCTGTAACATGAAATCCAAGTTGATCATGATCGGTATCGTAAGGATATACACTAGTCTTTGGCTCTGCCTGATCCGCTCCATCATCCGTAGCAGTGATATAATAGTATATTGTGCTTCCACCAGATATAGGTACTACTCCAGTAAACGTTGAATCTCCATCTGATGTCATAGAAGCAGACAAATAATCACCTCCATCCACTGAATAATGAATTAAGGCCTCTTGAATAGTAGAGTTATCCATAATCACACAAGAAACTTCCACTTCACTATCAACAAGAGTTGGAGCACAAGGGACTCTTGAAAGCATTGAAATAGAAGGTGGACCCGCTCCAAATTCTAAATCATCTTCATAAAGAGGACATAACTTATAAGCTGTAGAGTCTTCATAACTTCCATAGTGATGATACAACCATCCTTCCATAGATTGTAAAAGAGACCCAACCGGTGGAGGACCAACCAGTTCAAAATAGGCAGCAACGCTGTCTGAATCATCATCTACTAAAACAGATCCAGAACCATCATCAGCAGCAAATACCTCATATTGGAAATCATTTCCAACAACCATCGCATCTTCTACACGTACCATTACATTGCCCCATTGCTCTGCCTCTGTAGGCCAACGTAAATGACCTGTATTTACTGTATCTACAACAGGCATTGGTTGTTCAAAATCAATAATATTAATTGGTTCTGTAATGAATAATTCCGTCATATTTGCAGGGCCTGTAGTGTATTCATACACATAACCCGTTGCTTGTATCAGGTCGCCTTCATATAAAGTTGGAAATGCCGAGCTATCAGGGTCATAGGAAAGGATTGCACTCCAAGGACCACCATTAACATCTGCAAATATAAACTTCACTCCTGAACCAGCATAGCTCAAGCCAGTCGGCATGGTAACAATCCCTTCTAAAGTCACAGTCTCATTCAACATATAAGAGGTATCCGAAGCTGCATCTTCGCCAGCTTTCATGAGATCACTATATAGGACCTGCTGAACACGTTGAATCCTTGTGTTACCCTGCTCTACCACATCTCTTGCAAGCCTAGGCTGCAACTTATAATTACTAAAATTATAATCAACCACACCTTCGATATAAGCAAGCTCATGGCCTTCTACAGGGAAATAATAATAGTCCCACTTATCATCACTCCGAGCTGCTCCATCTCCATTGCTAAATTCCCATTCACCATAACCAAGGTCCGGATTAGAAACCGTTACATTCTCAAATGCAACTAAACATCCTTCATAGGCTTCACCCATATCAGACACAGCAATAAGCGTAGGATTAATCATTTCATCAGCCTCTCCATGAACAACTCCAGATGATACGCTAACCAATTCAGTAAGATTATAGTACTCTTCAATAGTTCCAGTGAGAGTTACCTCATCTCCTTCTGCAGGGCCGGGATGGGCATTCCCACTAACATCTACCCAACCAAAGTTGTGCCACCCGTCATACTCAAAACATACGATTCCATTCCATGGCCCCTCAGCGTCCTGAACAAACATATAACGGTACTGATCAGAGCCCCAAAATTCTGCTGTAACTACACCATGTATTGTAACTTCTTGGCCATTGAAAGGACTTGCATCATCTGCATCCGGATCTGAAACAAATTGGATATCATATATTGAAGTGACTGCCACTTCATCGGAAACTGTAAAACTTATATCATCGCCTGCAAAAGGATCTAAATCTGCATGATTATTATCTACTAACCAGATAGAAAACGTATGGTCCCCTTCTGTAAGACCAGTTAAAGATATTGGGTCTATTGAATAATGCATTACAGGATCATTACCATCTAAAGCGTAGTGAATATGTCCATCGGCGCTTTCTCCTGCGGCACCGACTACAAAGTCAGCAACTAAAAACTCAATGGTCACATTACCTGAAAAAAGCGTTGAACCATCCTCCGGAGAAACTATATCGATAGAAGGATCAGCTGCAGACATTTCATGTGGATGAGAACCTAAATAATCCCATGTGTTTTGATCAAACACATGCCACTCCGAGTTATTTTCAGTTGTACCCGCAGAACTAGCCCAGTCTCCAACATTACCCTGAACTACACTTAAATTTCTTACTAATGTATGATTTTGAGTACCATCTTCAATCCCTGCGACGTCCCACCCGTCCCCAGGGTCATCATCGCCACCTTCTCCAGATACTCCATCTCCATCTGTGTCAAGAGTCCCTATAATATCAATAATTGTTGTTTCATCTCCATTGACTGTCGCTAATGCTCTAACGTCATCTCCATTGAATGCGGTAATATACCATGGATCTGCGTAAGCATGAACTTCATCAGCCAATGCGATAATAGCAGCATCGGCATCAGAACTAGCAACAACATAAACGTCCCCCACTGCAATCGTAGCACCTGATTGGAAGGTAAAAGTTTCGCTCCAAGGATTTCCGTTGTAGTTACCCAAAATAACCACATCATCTAAGGACACGACATCCCCTGTGCCATTATAAATTTCTAAATATTTATTACTTGAACTTCCTTCACCATACTCACTAAAAAACAAACCTGTAAAATCCACAGGAGTTTGAGCCATAATTGAAGAGGATACTGTATAAACATCATCCCCTCCATTTCCATTGTTTCCTCCGGTTGCTAATCCAGAAGCGCTGAATGTTACTTCACCAACATCACTAGAGGGAGCAACCCAATCAAAAACCCATGACCCAGATGTAGTTCTTGCGCTATGCTGAACATAGTTACCTGTCATTTCTGCATTAGAAGAATTGGAATTAAGAGAAATTTCACCAGCAACATTATCTCCACTTTGAGCAATTGCTTGAAATCCATACCCTCTTTCATGATCTCCTGACACCTCTACTCCTATAGAGTACGTTTGTCCAGGGATATACGATTCCGGTAAATTGGTAAACGTAACAGAGCCATTGCCGCTGTTGACTGATCCAGAATGACATTGGGTACAATTGTTCATATTAGGTGCGTTATGAGCATAACCCTGTCCCGGTCCACCAGAGTTGGCAAATAAACCTGAAATAATTAATAATGATAATAACTTTTTTTTCATTATTGACTCCCTGCTATTTAATAATTAAAAACTTTCCTTCCTTGATTTGGCCTGAATTTTTATCTTCTACCGTAAAAAGGTATAAGCCAGATGCTGTTGCTTGATCATGCATTGTAATTAAATCCCAAGCATGCTCACCTCCAGACATAAGAGGGTTTTTTTGTGCATCAATATTACTAATATCCTGACCTTTATACGAATCATCATGTTGAATAATTTCTACCAAATCCCCAGCCAAAGAAAAAATACGAATCTCTGCTTCTTTTGGTAAATTGCGAAACCATATCATTTTATTTCTACTTCCATACCCATCCCATTCCGCCTGACCTCTATAGGGATTAGGGTATACTGTTGGCAACCCACTCCAAAGATTTTCTTCAGCTTCAGGTTTCCCTGGAAAAACAAATATCCTGTTTGAATAAATACTACTCTCTAAGCTTTCCAAATTCGCATCTGGATCTCCTTGATCATATGCTGTTACAGAGTAATAATTGATCCACCCATCCTTAATTCCTTCATTCACAAACTTATAGTGATAATAGACATCCTCAATTAAAATGCTATCCTTTTCTCCATATTCATTTCTTATTTCTACAGTGGTAAAACTCGTATTGTAGCCAATAGTATTTTCTCTATCCACTTCTAAAAGCAAGGAAAATTCTCCTAGTGCTTCATTGTCGGTTTTTCTTGCTCCATAGACCCTATACCCTTCAAAATCTTTTTCTTGGCTAATTGGATCCTTAAAAGATTCAGCATTATTTTGCCAGTACAACGTAACTTTATTTGATTCTAATTCTACATGTATATTTGGAGCAGGTGGAGGAGCAGGTAGAATATATCTGTCAATGATCTGATTCTCATTCATATCCTCACCTTCATCAAGCAGATTGTTCCTGTTTTTATCTTCACCGTCATATGCTTTTTGCGCCCAATCATAATTCACATGAAGATTACTCCTTCTACCTGGAGAATCTGCACTATATCCATCCGACCAAAGACCACATACAATAGTAAAAGAAATACTACATGAATCTCCCGGAGGAAGAGTCCAGTTCGTTGTATCCATACTGGGTACAGATCCTATAGGACCAGCTGACACTAAAAATAGCCAACTGTTTTCTGCAGATGGATACCCTTCAGATGTGTATTCAGGTCCTATACCTTTCGGAACCGATGAAGACATTTTATCATATCTTTCACTATCATCTATGGGCATACTATATGCAGGATAATCACTATTGCTAGAATTTGTCCAAACCCATTGGTTATAGTGAGTGTCTAAATACTGATAGGGAATAGAACTACCTAAGACGGATACGCCTATATAGGATTCAGCCCAGCCATCATCTCCATCTGTATCAAACTGAACAGCTATGTCCCTAGCAAAACCTGCATTATCTATTGTCTCATCAAACACATTCAAATTATCATACCATGTGAACCCACCTCCAGGTGTATAATAATCTGTATAGTTAAAATTTGCGACAGACGGGTCTGCCCAAATGCCTGTATATATATTTTTTATTGTATCTTGAGATATGTTGCTAAAAGTATAATTCAATATAACAAATGCATCTGCATAAGAATAATTCCAAGCATAACTCTCTAGCCTTATATCAATTCCTAATGGGTTATGGTTCGGAATCCCTTGACCATCATTAAATGAATCACCATAATCTGAAAAGTTAGCGATTATATCTTGGTGGGACACAGCATTTGGTGAGTAATACTGAGCCATGGAATCTTGAGTTGTAGACGAAATAGAAGATTGAATTGCAATTGGTGATTTAGCAAACAATTCAAACCCCTCACTTCCGGACTCAAAAACTCCATCAACAATAGAGGTCGAAACCCTTCTCTCTCCATTTACAATACCACCTACCCAAAGCCCTGAATATGAAAAATGTTCAATTTGTTCACGTGGAATTTCTGTTTGCTGTTTATACTGACATGATGGATTTATACTCCCATCCTCCATACGATTCCATCCATTACCAAGTATGCCAAAGTTAGTAATCGTAAGACCCAGATTACCTACCGAAGTATATTTATCGTACTCATCTGAAGCTGTTTGAACTCTCCTTATGCTTCTTTCTTGAGCAAACAATTGTAATGTAAAAACAAAGAAAAATAACTTGAAATACATTTATTTAAGCAGAATTAATTTTTTATAATAAAAGGATGAAGATGAACTTATTTTTAAAAAATAAATGCTCGAGGGATAATCCTTTCCTTCCCACTGCAGTTCTGTAAATCCTGGTTGAATAGAAATATTATTTTCCCTTTCCAATTCTCGACCAAATAAATCAAAAGTTTGAATAGTAACAGCTTGTTCTTGCTCAGAAAAAATTCTAATCGTTGTAAATGAATTAAACGGGTTTGGAAAAAGACTATGTACTATAAATTGATCTGGAGTAGTTGATTGGTATTCAGATCCTAAACTTCCTTCAAAAGAATATCCTGGAGTTCCGTAATCACCTGACCCGTAAGAAATAGTAGAAACAAACCAATTTTCAACTAAGTTGTTATCCGAATCGACGTCATGTATTTCCTTAGAAATTCCACTGGGAAAATTCCACTCACTGTCATATTGAACCTCATCTACAACGGCCCCACCACTATCCATAAGAATTATCTCATCTTCAGTATTTGATAAAGAAAAGCCACTGTAAACATAGTCCGAAACAACACCTCCATTTGAGGATAGGTTTCCGTTACGAGTAAATACAAAAAATTGCCCTGGGTCAATAGCTACATCTTGATTTTCAATATGAATTAAGTGCATATCTGAACCATTATCTTTAATTGTCCAACCATCAAGCGATATTATTGTGTCTGTCGTATTTTTAATTTCAAACCACTCCCCATATGAATCAGATACTGAAGCAGGGTTCGCCATAATTTCTGTGATTACAACACCTCGATCTATAAAAACAAGGTCGTCGAACGAAACATCCATATAAACAGGCAAATGGTCCGATGCGTCATGTAAAGCATCTGCAATTTGTTCAGAAACTGAAAAATTGTTTCCTGAATTAATTGCGTCATTAAAATGATTCCCATCATTTCCAAACGCGGTATATGAATCGTCAATATAGACCATTCTTGATTGATTATTTAAAATACTCTCACTCACAAAAAGCCAATCAAACCTATCATCCATCCCACCATTGGCTCCACCACCAAAGCTAGTGGTTCTTGGAGATTGAGTATGAACATCAGAAAACGAACTATTGTTATGCCAATTCCCTATTCTGTCAATAGGGTCAAAAAGTCTACCCCCATTATTATCACTTTCCCCTGTCAGCATATTAAATGCTGGTTCTGTAGATGTACTATTTGAATATATATTAAAGTCACCAGCAACTATAAAGTAAGAACCAGATACACTATTCAAATGTTGCCTAAGTATTGTTGCTTCTGTCAGCCTCTGTTGAGCGTTCGAAGAACCAGAGCTAGCCTTAAAATGGACACCATATATATTAAACTCAATTTCAGACGTATTATGAACCATTGACCATTCTATTACATCTCTTGTTCCAGAGGATTGGGCAGTACTAACAGCACCAGTACTAATAAAGCTAAAAATATCATGTTTAAAAAATAATGCTATATCTTGTTGTGCGCTTTGGTTAATAAAAGGAGCACTAGACCACTGCCCGTTCTGAAAAACATCTAGAACATCAGATTGAAAATGTGTAAAACCCGTTTGCCCTACCACTTCTTGCACAACAATCAAATCAGGTGAAACGGACTCAAGTATTGATATATAATGCATTTCTCTATTATCATCATCTGAAAAATTGAGAAGGTTATAAGTCATAATCCTAGCATCAGACGCATTCACAAAACAAATACTTAATATGAATAGTAAAAATCTCATTTAAAAATCAATATAAGCTTCTATTTTCCCCACGTCTAAATTATTATGATTCTTTAAAATTTTAGTACTGTAATGGCTTAATTGTTTTTGTTCTTCTTCTTCTAAAATTTCTAAGTGATCGAGTAGTTTCATAGTAGCAATGGGGAGAACACGAAAGTTCCCATCTAATACCTTCATCGCTATTCCTATAGGACCGTATTTTTTAGTTCTTATAGAAATACCTCTTACTGACTCTCCCCCAACTTTTGTAATTCCTCTACCATCTAAAGCTTGAATGAATGAAGAATCAAAGTTATCAGTACCTCCTACAAGCAATGGGTGAGATGCCATTGCATTGAAAACTCTCTTTAATTCTATTTTTTCCCCTAGTGCTAATTTTTGGAACATATTTGCAATTGTCTCAAGAGTAAAAAATGGTACTGGTGCTGAACAACCATCAATCTCATAATGGGTATTTTCAGATTCTGAAATTTCACAAACATAGTCATTGATGACCTTTTGGACTGGATGTTCTTTATTAGTATATCCTTTTATTCCTTTACCAAGGTGTTTTGCCAAAGCCAACATTCCAGCATGTTTACCGCTACAATTATTGTGTATTGAAGAAGCAGATTTACTTGCGGTAACTAAACTATATCGCGTTTTTTTATCCGATGGCGCATGAGCACCACACTCATAATCTTCAATATTTAGATCTAATTTTTGAAGCATCGAAAAAACCTTATCCGTATGTATTTGCTCTCCTTGATGAGATGCACACATAAGTGCAATTTCTTCATCGCTAAATTTTACTGAATCTACAGCGCCTGCTTTAATGGAAGCTGCTGCTTGAAACGGTTTTAAAGAAGATCGAATGCAAGTTAAATAATTAGGATCCCCAGAAGAAAAAAAAATCTGCCCATTTTTATCTACAGCAACAGCAAAAGCTACATGTATACTTTCTGTAAGATCTCCACGAGTTACCCTACAAGATATAGCCATACGATCTAATGTAACATTTTTGAGACAAATTCAAATTTAAATCCTTCTTTTTGTAACTCAGGTATATGTTTTTTAAGCACATTTAAAGTCTTCGGCTTTACGTGGCCAATGCCAATTGCAAAACCATTTTCTTTCGATTTTTTTACTAACTTCATTAGTTGTTGTGTAATCTTTTCCTCATCATCATCGTTATCTAAAAACACATTTCTACTAGCTGTTGGAACCTCAAAAATTTCCATTGTTGTTTCCCCAATGGTTTCAACAGTTGTCCTACTATCAACAAAAAACTTGTTTATATCTTTTAATGTCCTAGCGATAGTTGACATAACTCGTTGATCTGCTGAGGCTTTTGATCCTTGATGATTATTCATACCGACCGCTACAGGAATTTGATTGAAAGCATTCCTTACCCTTCTTTCAATGGTTCCAACGTCCATATCTGTTTTCAAAACAAATTCTTCTTCTCCATATGTTTTCCCAGTGTTTTCCATTGGCATATGAACGATTACTTCAAAACCAGCTGTTTTGGCTTTTTCACTAAAAAAATAGCTGTGCTCGTGACCAGGTATTACAGCATAGGTCAAATTAGCATTTAGCGCTAAAAACCCATCTGTTACAAAATCATTCCTGTATCCAAAATCATCAATTATGATTGCTATCCTACCTTTGGCTATAGGTTCTTTTTGTTTGGTTAGTGTTTTTTGAGGAGGTTTCTTTTTTTGAGTATTTTTTACATTCTCAATCTTTGACTCTAATTGCTCTATCCTTTTTTCTAATGTTATCTCTTTATTACCTTCATCCATTTTCCTCATTAAAACCAGTAGTACAAGGATAACACCTACAAGTATAAAAATTAACGGAGTCCTAAAATCAAACTTGCTCATGACATTAAGAATCTAATGGAAATAATTTGAGGGATTCCAATATTTTGAGATCCAAAACGAAGGCCATACACTACTTCAAATCGACTTAAAAGCAAACCAACACCAATCGAACTTTCCATAACATCTGTTGAAGAAGAGAATCCAGAATACAAATTAAAACGAGTCCAATTAAAATGATTTCCTACATGAATCTTCGCACTCGATATTAAAGAATTTTTTTCTATAGAAGTATAAACAGAATTTTGGATTTGATTAAATTTGAACTTTTTAGAACACCCCAACAATATTCTTTGAGGAAGAAGTACATCATCAGTTTGAAGTTCAGACATCTTCCCTACGTTTTGAATTACAATACCAACCTTTGTTTTATTCAAAAAATCTCTACTATATCCAAAATTGAGACCTAATCCTCTTGACTCATAGGTAAAAATTCCAAAGTGCACATATGAAATTGATATTCCATACCTCTGATTGCCTCGAATAAGTGCCTTCCCTGCATCAAATGAAAGACCAAAAGAACTAAAATAAGATAATGGACTATCCGAGGGCGAATCATTTCGAAATTCTAAATCATTAATACCTGAATATTTAAATCCAAAATGAGTTATGACATTATTTTTTTCAAAATTGTAACCCGCTTGTGTTAAACCAACATTTCCAAACCATGTGCCTTGGTTAAAAGAAATAGAGGGTCGATCTTCAACAGCATGATATAATGAAGGATTCACCGGATCATGTTCAAAAAGCGTAGGGTGACTACCAATGCTTAACTCCTTTGAAGAGAAAGGAAGTATAAGAAATTGAGATCCTATTCCGTAAATAAAAACATGAAAAAATATAAGGACTCTAAAAATTATAAGCATATGAAATCGTGTGAGTGGACTGAGTAGCCCAGTCTAAAGAGAATGAATAATCAATATGTGAATCTCTTTGATTCATTAAACCATATTCGTATCCAAGACCAAAAGCAAATCTACCATTCCCAAAACCTCCACGGAAAAAATATTG
>JAYPLH010000008.1:419-12045 GCA_038365355.1 Fidelibacterota bacterium | reverse complement strand
TGTACCATCAAACCAAAAGTAGTGAATTTTCCAGTCTTGAAAAGTATTCCAATGTCAAATCCTATCCCTGTTCCAGAAATTTGATCTGATTTGGTAATGGGTAAATCATATCTTAGCAGTTTAAAATTTGCTCCAAAAGAAAGCCACGGAACAACCCTCTGAGCAAAAGTAATAAGTACAGCATTTTCACCTGTTTGCATTTCCGTTGATTTTAGGCCTGTTGTATACCGCCCTTGTATTTTTCCAACACCACCATAAATCCACGCTATTCCTATACCAGCCGTTGGAGGGAGAGCTAAAGCTACACTAGTAGCAGCAAGTCTTCTATCAAAAGTCAAGTTTGAATATGAAGTACCAAAATGACGCTGAGTTAAAAATGCTGACCATGCGGGGTTATGGAAAGTAGGAAAGCTTTGATCTAATTCTGCTGTAAATCCACCACCCATCGCTATAGACCGTGCAGTGAGCCCCATTCGTAAAAATCCACCAGGTCTCCCTCCCCATTCTTGACTAAATAAAGTAGAAATTATTAGGATAAAAAAGAGTATGATTCGCATTATTTCACCACAATGAGTTTATTCCAATAATCTTGTGGAGATTTATTTGCAGACTGAGAATAGTTCATTTTTATAAAGTATACCCCATTACTAACATGGTTACCATTTAAATCTCGGCCATCCCACTTCAGTGCACCATTATAACTATCCAAACTAAATACTTTATCAAATACCTTTTCCATGGCAAAATTGAATATTTCAAGTTTCACCTCTCTGTTTGCTATAGATCCAGTATGGAATCTTACATATCCCTCACTTCCTAATTGATTGTGATTGAAGGGTGAAAATGGATTAGGATATGCATAAAATTGATCAGCATCATACTCCGTTTGAAAAATCTTCCAATTTCCACCATTTAGGTCTGTTGAATAGGCTAACCCATCTGAAGTCCCAATCCAAAGTAACTGTGTAGTATCTCTTTGATCTAAGACAGAAGTATATACAATATCAGTAAGAATTTGACTCTGAGATAAAAAAGTTTTATCTATTGCAGGCTCAAAAATCGCCCAATTTACCCCATCAAAACTTTTCCATAAGCCCGATTGACTGGATGCAAGGACAAGCGAATCTTTCGCAAAAACATTATATATACGTTCTCCAAGCAAGGTACTTTTCCAGGTTTCTCCACCATCACGAGAGTAACTCAAACCCCTGGTTTCTCCTTGTGAATCAGCATTCATAGTAGCAGCCCAAATAGTAGTTCTATTATTCCAACTCTGCTTTGCTAAGCCTACAACAAAGTTACCAGATAAGCCATCGTTTGGGAATCTATAATGAACCCATTCAATACAGCGTGTTATTTTATCCGTTCCTCCTGGACCGGCACCAGGTTCACGCGTTCTAATTATTTCTCCACGGTTTATACCATTTGCTGTCCCTACCCATATTGTATCTGAAATCGCAGGATCAGGACTTGGCACTAATAATACTGAAAAAGCTTTATGATTATGATTCCCACCATCCGTTGGATCTCTAGGGTTTAAGTAATAACCTTGTTTGATTTGTCTACCAAGTCCATCATCAACAAAACCCTCGCATGTAGATAAAGAATCCTGAGAATCCATCGGCATTGGAACATTTTCCCAAAAACCTGCATTCATATGATATCTTCGTAGCCCACCAGCCCAGCTAGCGGTATATAAAGTATCATTCAACAATTGACTATCATACGTTACGTTTGCCTCTTTTACAGTTACCGGTAACATATTAAAGCTTCCTTCACCAAAAAACTGAACAAGTGTATCCTCTTCTGAATCATCCGTCGGCTGTTGTAGATAAGTCCAATTTATGGAGGATGAATCATTGTAAGATGACAAATCTGCATATGTAAGCCCATATCCTACTTGAATAGATCCATTATCCCCTGAATATGAAACTACAATTTTTTCACCATCTACTGAAATAGATGGGATCCCTCCAACAGGAACTAAATTAGTTACAGTGTAATTGCCTAATGAATCTGAGGTAGTGTTATGCGAATACACTTTGTGTCCATTGTGAAAAGCAAGCCCTTGCCCTGTACCCAACCAAGTAAGAGAATCTCCAAGTAAACGAATTTCTGCAACTATATTACTACTAAGACCGTTCGTAAAAAATGGATCACTAGCAGTTGATTTAAGAGAGAATCTTACCGGAGCATGATTCTGTGCAAATGCCTGCACAATGAATAAAATATAAAAAATTAATTTATTGAATGACAATAACATGGTCTACTGTTTGACTATAATCATTTGCCATATCTTGAGCAGAAAACCTCCATCGAAAAGATCCAGTTCTTGTAGTATCATCCGTTTCTTCAGAACCAAACCCGTCCCCATATATCGGAATTTTAAAAGTATAGATACCATCATCTCTTGCAGAATCTCCACTTGTGAAATCTGGTGGATATAAAATTTCAGTACCCCCGTCATCAAACAAATAAATCATATTCCCATTATTCATCATTTCATTATCCCGAAGACTAAATGAAGTAAACCCAACCCATTTAATTGTTTCATTTCCATCGCCATCCGTCACCTCTGCTTTTACTTTAATAAGATTAATATTTCTACCTTCTGGCCTATTAATTAATGTATCTGCAATTACATTAATAATTTTAGGAATTAAATTTCCAACCTTTGCTGAATCTAGGAGGCCCACATAATTCCCACCGCCATAAATTGCAGTAAAGTCAGCAAATAAAAACCCAGTATCCGCGTCAGTAATTGCACGATTAAGCGATTCATTGGAAATTTTCCTCGCAAAAATATTATCTCCTTCAATTATGTCTCCATTAACCCCATCATCGTTCAAAGCTACGGCGTCAAAGCCTAAAGATAAACTTGAGCTATACCATCTGACAAAAGTACTATCTAGAGATTCTCCTTGATACTCTTCCTGAAAATTAGCACTGAAATAAACTTTGTTTTGATCTTGCATGAAAGTGAACTCAGGGTTTGAAATTGGATTGTCTGGAGGAATGCGATCAGGATCAAGGCATGAAAAAAAAATAAAAAATAAAAAAATAAATTTTAATGGAAAATTGTTTTGATAGATAAAAAATTTCACGCCAACTATCACCAGTTTTGATTTTCTCTATAATATATATAATCTACCATCAACCTTCCAACTTGGCCAAGGCTTTCCGCACTACAGTTTTCAGGTGTATCATCCATTGTATGCCAAAAATTAGCATATGGATTTGGATACTTAAAATCAATTAAATCAATTGCTGGAATACCTGCAATCTGATATAAAGGAACATGATCATCGTAAATAGCGTATTGAGGTGTCATATCAAAAGCGTCAAGTCCTAAATCATCTGCACGTTTCCAAAGATATCGCACCAGTTCAGGATTAAACTCTAATGAATACTTTTCAATAGGAAGATGCAATTGTTTATCGCCAACCATATCCAAATTAATTGCTTCGTATGGTAATGGTATAGGTGGATATTTTGCAAAATATCTAGAACCCTGGCAGTATGTTTCATTTTCCCCTGGAATTCCCATATCTTCTCCATCAAACATTACAAGATTCACACCAATTTGGGGAATGTTTTCACCTAATATTCTAGCCAATTCTAATATTACTGCTACTCCAGATGCACCATCATTAGCACCTATAATTGGCTGATTCCTATCTTCCCTATTATCTTCCATATCTGCTACAGGACGAGTATCCCAATGACAAGATATCATCGTCTGAAATTGTGCATTTGGATTAAACCTAGCAATTACGTTTGTTAATTCATGGGTTTTTTTCCTAATTCTGGGGTCTTTGTAGGAGAATTCTTGTAAAATTACTTCATCAGCATATTTATGAAATTCTTTTACCATAAAATCAAGACACGCATAGTAACCCTCTGACCCAGGATTTCTTGGACCGAAATCACATTGAGTTAACAAATGTCCAAACGCTCTGTTTTCATCAAACTTTGGAACGTCAGGACCGCAGCCAAAAAAAAGAAGAAGAAAAAATACAAAAATTTTCATGTTATCCTGAAATTGCTAGATTGACATCAAATCCAAAATCTCTATCAATTTTTCTACCAGTAGTTCGAGTATCACTTTCCCTGTATTCATATCGTATTCCTCCACTTACTTTAGTAGAAAACTGGTAAGACATTCGAAGTCCTGCTTTCCAACTCTCAGAAAATGATCCTACTTCTAAATCTGTTTTATTTCCAGATCTCTCTTCCTGACTTTTATTTAAATCAAAGTTTAATGTAAAACTCATTGTATTATTAAGGTTGAGATCGCCATAAAAAGGAACAGGAATATTTATCCCTCCCCTATGAGTATAAGTACCTGTTGATGTATAGCTATTATCATTTTGGATTGTGAGGCCCGTTGGAGATTCATCTTTAGATTTATTCAAATTATTCCTAAAAGTCACAGAAATATTCTTATGTAAAGTCATATTCACACCTATTAAGGGTGAAAAGTTACGACTAATCCTTGAAGAACGCTCATTTTCCTTGTTTTCAATTGCAAAATCTCCAAAACTAGAAAAACTCATTTGCTCTGGAGCACCTTCCTCAAATTGCCAAGACCGAGTCTCTTTACCAGAATAACCGTGTTCAAGAGATGCTGATTTTGCAATAATTTTAATAATGGGCCATTTTTCTAAGCCACTAACTCTAAAACTCCAACCAGGGAATGCTAGCCCCTGATTAAACAATTCACCATAAGCAAAAAAATCTCTTGTCATTGATAATTGTTCAATTCCAGTATTAGAACGTGTGGTTGAAAAATTTTGAGAAAAACTAGTGCTTATGTTTATTGAACGAGTTAGTTTTATTCCACTGCGTACAGAACCATCTCGCTTATGATCCCATGTACCTAAATTACTTCCGACCTCCTGAGATTGCTCTAAACCATGATCTGGTAGCCATCCAAACTTATATCCTGTAGGAACTTCACCTATAATCTGATTTGCAGATCTGTTTAAGGTCTCAGTGTAGCTTAATGATATCGGATTAATTTTTTTTGATAAACTATGTACATATTGCAGTGGATTAAATGGTGCTTTTTTATCTGTATCTTTTTTTTCTTTTTGGACGTTAGAACTTCTTGATCTTGATCTAGAGGTTCTTGCTCTTGATTTAGATCGGCTCCTTGAACTTTTTTTTGGTTTATAAATCAATTCTACTATTTGGACAGGAACTAAATTGAAATTGGACCCAAACCTTAATTGAGTACTCACATTCTGACCTTCCCTTGTTAAATCATCCGACCATCGGTAACTCGCAGTATAATTAAATGAAGGTTTTAGCCATTTCATAATTGCTGGATTATATGTTGTATTAAAAGTTTCTGAGGATTGAGTTACTAGACCTGGATCTAGTTCTTTCAAAGCTAACCATGCATATCCCCTATATTCATTTAATTTGCTTTGCCCATTCCAACTATATTTACTAGCCAGTGTGTTGGTCAATTTATAATCAAGATTAAAAGTTCTATTTAATCCAAAGTTATATGTTTCTGGACTCTTATTTCCACCTCGTGTCTCATTCCAATTTAATTTTTCACTAAGATTTAATCCTGTTTTTAAAGATGTTGGCGTGTAGTATAATTGAAAGTCACTTAACGTATTACCAACTAGCGGTATTTTTTTTGACCACAATAACGGCCTGAAATAATTACTTCTTCCAAACGATAAATTATAATCTACTTTCCCAGTATATGACTCTGTCCATTTTTCACTATAAGTCACATCTGATGACCTAGATTGAGATGCACTAAAATTCATTGATAAATTATCAAGAGTGTACTTAACTAATTTGTTATCTGATTTCCCTGTTTTTCTAATAGAGGTATTGAGTGAAATAGTATTACTCAAAATCTTAACTGAATCAGGAGTATTATCTGGATCTACTAGTATGTCTTCACCTGAAAAATATTTTGGTTTACTAAGGTTTTGACTAATTGATCCATTAACAGGTATAGATATTCCAAATGATCTTGGTAAAAAGCGATGTAAATCTAACTTTGCATTAAAGTTAAAGTTTTCAGAGCTATTATTTGATTTTGATAGCCGCTCTTGCAATCGATGATAATCTGCGTCCTGCCTACTGTAAATAAAACTTGCAGAACCGAGATCAGATAGCTTTAAATTGGACTGAACGCGCATTGCAACACCCTTCTCTTTCTTAATTCCGCTAAGACGAAGCTCATCTAACCATATTTCTCCATCAATGGGTTCTTCACCAGTGTTTTTCACACCAACCATAAAATACTGTAACCGATTAAGCGCAGGTTGCCCAACGATTTTTACTTTTTTCCCAGTGTACTCACCAAAATTATCAGTATATATGTAATGCCTAGTATTTAAAGAATCTAAAATTATATCGTTTTCATTTATTTTTTTTATATTAGTGGTATCTCCTTGCTTTAAGCTTGTTAGCCAATCAAGAGGAATTTTAAAACTATTTCGATTTTCATCTTCATCCCAACCTGAATACACCGGCTGAGTTATTTGGTAATAGTCATCTGCTAAACCAAATCTAAGAAATAATTCTACATTGGTCTGGCCAGAGCTTATCCATGGACTATTTTCATCACCATGCACATACATCTTCATATAGTCATAGGTCATAAAACTTTTTTTCTGATTATCATTTAGCGTATACAAGGTCTTTTGAGCTATTCCAATGTGTTTTGCAGGTAAATTTGTGAATTTCAAAGCTAATGATTGCTCTTTGGATTCAATTTGGTTAATCCTATCATATTCCCCCTTAACACCTTTAGGAGGGATGTAATCAGCATTATCTTCATTATTAATCACTGCCACCTGAAATTGAGCTTCACCATCAGAGTCCAATAAGTTTTGAGAAAGACGAGACATCGATAATGAAGATGTTGTATCTGGAGATAAAATACCTAATTCTTGCCACTCATTTCCAACAATCTCCATTTTAGCAATTTTTAAGGATTGAAACCCCGCTAATGGATCTAAGCCTGTTATAGACAATCGAACATATCTAATCTCATTCCATTCAATGTTTTGTACTTTTTTAAAATCCGATAAAGGAACGCGAAAAAGTCTCCATCCAGTTGGACCTGTATTGTTTTTTGTTATCCCCGCCAAATAGGTAGTATCCGTAAGTAAAAAATTTGAAGAAAAATAATCATTTGTTTTATCCAAAAAAGTAGATCTATCCAAATCTTCCGTATCCGGATACTTCCCACCCTCTTGTATACGAGATCCAGTTCCATTGGACTCTGTGCCATTAATCTTCGAAGGATCTCCTCCTGGCTCGTAATCCCAATTGTCACCATTCGGATCATTTACATCTACATCTTCTGAAATATTGATTATTTGATTATTGCCTAAAGCAAGAAACTGTGCATATGTACTATCTCCAGATAAACAACCTCCCCATCCATCTTCATTTTCATCAAAACAGCCGTCGATTCCTGTATCTTCCTCTTCTTCTAAAAATCCATTTCCAAGAGTTAAGCCCGCAGCAGGTTTATCTTCAGTATTCAGCTGACCGTTTCCATCCGTATCTTCAGAAATTTTTCCTAAGTCTATATGTAATCTACCTGATTCACCCTTGACCCATATTTCAAAAAATTTACTTTGAATCTGATCATAATCTCCTGAATAAAGAGATGTAGTTATTCCAACCCATAGAGAATCAGGATTATGATTTATATGGTGATCTCGAGCACCATAACGCAAAACCAATACATCTGTAGTTTCATTACCTGCTCTAATAGAAGTAGATTGATTTGGCCAGATTTCTTTGGTTTTATAAGGAACATAAGGGTTATACCAATGCATTTTTCCTCGATTTCTTTGAGAAAAAGTATTTAGGAAAATTGAATCTTGCTCATTATATATTAGAGGCGCTGATGACGCTTTCCAAAATCTTCGCTGAATCGAAGGAGACGTTGTTCTTTTACTTCCTTCAAAGTCATCAATAAAAGCTACGCCATTGGGGTCACCTGTAGCACTATTATTAATTGAATTAGGATTTGGTAAAACCTGAGCAATTTCTCCTTCGACAGAAAAAGAGGACAACTTCTCTGCCTCAATTAAAGGAAGCTTATCCATAAGGCGTGTAATTCCATCCATCTCCCATTCATAGCGTCCATTTACATCCCAAATAAAATTTCTAGTTGGCTCATAGCCCACTTCTACTTTTTCATTTATTATAGATTGATTAAAATATAACGCTGTTGCTCCAATAAAAGAGTTCGGATTACTAAAATCCATTTGCGCTCTAGTACCAAATATCGTTTTTTTATCAAATGAAACAAGTTCGTGCTTATCATAATTGACTTTTAATTTCGCATTAGGATCATTTGCGGCATCTCCTAAAAGAACAATTGTTCCAGTAAAGTAATCAATATTATAATCCAATCCTCTTTTTAACGTAACTCCATTTTGAATAACTTCTTCACTACCCTCTATTAACATAAATCCAAGATTAATAGTAGAACTTTGATTTGTATACTCAGCTTCAATCATCCATCGATGATCACCATTAATTTCGGAAGAGGAAGAAGATAAATACATGGTACCGTCTCCCAATTGCCCCTTTAGCTGATCAATGTTTTGGCCATATTTTAATGAATCTCCTTCTGCAAACGGATGCAGTGATGGAAGCATTAACTCCCCATCAATCATATTTATAATATTTGCCATATCTTTATCAATTATTTCATCATAATTACGATTACCATTTTCATCTAAACTATCTAAGCCAAAAAGAGTTATATACGGCAAACTAGAATTTTTATCACGATCCGAAACAGGTGTCGCGTTCTTATTCAATATTCTGACTTCAAACCCTTCGGGGTTTATTTGGGATGTGCCTAAGTAATAAACATTTTTAAACATAAGAGGCCAAGTCGAATGGTTTGGATGACTGTTGCGAGGCTTAAGCATCATTAAATCTAAGTTTGCCCCACTATCATCTGTTTTCCCTACTTCCAAAAGAACTTCTCCTGTTTGACGGTGTTCTATTGTAAACGTACATCCTAAAATATCTTGTGAAACTTGATCTCTCACTCTTACAAAACCTAAATCTGGGCTAACATAATAATTATTTCCTTGTTCTAATCTTATAAAACTCCCTTCTTCATTTTCATCCAAAAACTTCGTTGTATCGGTAGGGTCTATATAGGCCATTCCTGTTATAGCATTGGGATCATTGGTATTAATTGATTTGTATAATTCAAAGTTCTTTATTACTACATCACCAATTAAATGTAAACCGTTTCTTAAAGGATAAAAAGAAGGTATAGAAAATGCAGTAGATACTGAAAAAGTATCCACCCCAGTACGGAACCAAGGGTGAACAAAAAAATAACGATTTTTTATCCAATCAACATCTCGAATTTGCTGAGTATTACTTTGACCACCACCTTCCCACTCAGACTGTTCTTTTTTTGATTTTTCTATTGATGCGATTGTTGTAACATTAACAGGACCAAGCTTTGAAGTTGACTTCACTCCAAACAATCCCTGATTTTTACCAGAAAAAGTAACATATTTGGTTGAAGGCAAAGAGAGAGAAATATTACCGGCTTCAACTTTTTGAATAATATCATCTTCATACCCTTCGTATGAAATACGAATATTATTCTCCCAGTCAAATTGTCTTTCTGAATCCTGATCCATTGCAACCGTTATTCTATCACCAATTTTTCCCTTTATATTCAAATTTTGTTTTTGGTCAAATTCTAAATGTGTATTTTGAGTTTCATTTAGGGTCGATCGAACTAATTCTTGATCTTGAAAAACCATTTTACCATTAATATTAACATTTCCACTTACATTTAAAGACGCTCTACCTAAGCGACCAATATCCACACCAACAACCTCAAGCATTTGCCCTCTCCCTCTTCTTGAATCGTCTTTTTTCACAGTCTGCATAACCTCTAAAAAACTAACATGCCATTTTTTTTGTCGCATGATTTTCAGATACCACTCAAGCGATGAAGTAAAAGGAATTTTCAATTTTCTATCATCAACTATCTCTGTAATTGTAATCAAAGTCCAATCCCATGAGACATGAACATCTAATTTTTTCTGTCCAAAGGAGAAATCTATGACTCCTGAAGGCAATTTTAAAGAGTCTTGAGATTGGATTAAAGAAACACTACTTTTTGGAAAGGGGTTCAAAACAGAGGGGAAAGTAGGAACATATTCGGGCAAAGATATCTTGACTTCACCTTTTGAAAGCGAATTAATTTCATCTTCCGCCTTTAGCGTGAGCAAAGATAAAAAAATGAAAATGGAGAACAAATATATTCTCCTGATAATAATTTGATATGTTTTTTTATAGATCAAGTCTATCCTTGATTAAACTGATATCATTTTAAATCTATATTCCCTCCTTTTCTTTCAAAGTACAGTATTAAAAATTCTTTTATTTTATCTAATGCTTTAAAACGATGGCTAATTCTATTTTTCTCATCCGCATTCATTTCTGCATAGGTCAGATTTTGAGATTCTGGTTGAAAAATAGGATCATATCCAAACCCATCAACCCCTCTATGTTTTTCTACAATCAAACCTTTAACAACGCCTTCAGTACTATGTTCTATTTCACCATCTACAAAAGCAATAACCGTTTTAAAACTTGCAACTCTCTTTTCATTTGGGTATCCTTTCAAATTTAAAAGCAATTTGCTACAGTTTTCTTGATACGTTGGGTTTTTCCCCGCATACCGAGCAGAGTAAACACCTGGAGCACCATCTAAAGAATCTACTTCTAACCCAGTATCATCCGCTAAAGAAGGTAACCCCGTAAGCTCATAAACAGTCCTTGCTTTAATAAAAGCATTTTCAAGAAGCGTTGTGCCAGTTTCTTCAATATCTCCAATTTGGGGAAATTCATCCAATCCTACAATAAGAATTCCCAGAGGGGATAAAATACTATTCATCTCTATCTTCTTATGCAAATTATGAGTTGCAAGCACTAATTTATTACGTAACATTTAATTCTTTCCCCGGATTAAAGGGAGGGGAACCTATATGTTCTAGAGTGAGAAATCAAGGCCTATCTAGTTTTTATATTTTTAAGTCTTATCTAAAATTTGTTAGAAGAAATTTTTTTATACAATTATTTAATTTATAAAGAATACATTTTGGCAATCAAATCTATTTGTTTTGAAAAAACTGCCCGGTAAATTTATGATTCATCTTTCTTGTAATTTTATTTTTTTGTGGCTCGGTAGCTCAGTTGGTAGAGCAGAGGACTGAAAATCCTTGTGTCGCTGGTTCGATTCCGGCCCGAGCCACTATCTTTTAACTCATTAAGTAACTATAACTTAGAGAGTACTTTATTCCCCTTGAAAAGTAGTAAAAATGGCTATTTTTACTACTACACTTTACTACACTTTTCAAAGGAAGCCCCTTATAAGCCATTTTTAGTTTTACTACACTTTTTACTACACAAAACAAAAGGAGCGTAAAATGAATATAGGTTTATGCAGAATTAGTTCAGTAAGTCAGAAAGATAATACCTCATTATCCAACCAAAAAAAGATGATTACAGATTACTGTAAAATGTTTGGGATAGAGCTCTTTAACATAATCAGCGAATGTTATAGTGGGACAACATCTAATAG
>JAYPLH010000008.1:0-409 GCA_038365355.1 Fidelibacterota bacterium | reverse complement strand
TCGCTAAAACCCCTTAAAATCACGACTACATTTGAATACAAATCCTCCTCGTGAGAGATTTTTTAGTCAAAATAGAGGTCTAAAAACGACTACAAAAATGACTACAAAAGGGGTAAGTAATGAATATAGGTTATATAAGAGTATCTACAGATAAACAAGATAACTCAGTAGAAACACAAAAAGATATGTTGAGGTCTTATTCCAAGATCCACGGAATAAAGATAGATGACTACTTTATTGACTTTGGTATAAGTGGAAAGGAAACTACCAAAAGACAAAAGTATAACGAACTGATGGAATTGGTTATTGGTAGTAAAATTACTACCATTATTACTACCTCCCTTTCCAGGTGGTCTAGGAACACTCTTGATTTACTTAACTCTATCGAGATAATTAAGAAACATAATAC
>JAYPLH010000007.1:3868-24854 GCA_038365355.1 Fidelibacterota bacterium | reverse complement strand
GACAAGGACTCTGATTAATTTTTTATAAACGTTTATAATCTTATAATATTTAAAAGATAACGATTTGGCCAAACCAAAGAAAAATACTCAAGCCTGGGCGATAACGTATGCCGATATGGTTACTTTGTTACTTACTTTTTTTGTTCTGCTTATGGTGATTTTAAGTGAAGCTGAAAAACAAGTTGATCTTCAGATTCAAAAATTACTTGATAAAGCTCATGAGCAAATGGTAGCAGGCTTAGATGATAAAAATATTGATGTGGAAAGAGTATCTAAAGGAGTAAAAGTTACTATTCGTGGAAAATTGTTTGAGCAATTAAGTCCGGATATTTCTTCCGAATATCTACCAAAAATAGCACGCATAGGGAGCTTAATCAAAGAAACAGATCTTATGAAAATTAACTTTTCGTCTATTCCAGATAGTTCAGATGAACATTTTCCGTTAATATCTGAGCTTAGTAATAGTGGTCGAGAGCTAGGGATTGAAATTCGCTGCGAAGGTCATACAGATGACGCTCCTATACCAAAAGAAAAAAGAACAAAATACGATAGTAATTTTGAATTGTCTTCAGCTCGATCCTTAAATGTGGTAAAGCAGATGAATAAATTTGCTTCAATAGATTATGAATATTTTTCTGCTTTGGGCTATGGTCCGTACCGTCCAATAATATCTGTAGAGACAATCAAAAGCAAAAAAACCAGAAGAGAGAAGGATCGGTTGAGGGAATATAATCGTCGAGTTGAAATTTACTTAGATGCTTTTGCTAGAAATAAAACGCAATCAGATGAAAAAGATTTAATTGAGTCTTTAAGTAATAAAAAAAGGAAAAAGAAGGAAATTGAAGTAGAAGAAACATCGTAAAACTTTACATTCATTACTTGCTTGTTTTTTTATTGCTATCGATAACTTTAAACACTTTCTCACCTGGTTTAGCCATTCGATATTTTTCTCTTGCAAGTTTTTCAATATAATCTATATCGTTCTCAAGACGATGTTTTTCTGAAACCAGTTTTTCTTTTTCTTCTCTGAAATTAGATATGTGGTCTTGAATTTTGTTTTTTTCTTTTTTTAGTTTATAAAGTTGAAGTAAACCATGATCTCCAAAAATAAAAACCAGAACCATTAAGACACCAATTAAACTAAGTGCCCCCCTAACAAGTTTTTTTTGAGTTTCATCAATTTGTTTTTGAAGAATTTTTTTTTGATTTTTTTGTTTTATTTTTTGAAACCTACTCATTTTTAATGTGTCCTAAACAGTTTATGTTTGCAAATGTAGCACGGCTCCCTAAAATTTCTTCAATTCGTAATAATTGGTTATACTTACAAACTCTGTCTGTTCTTGATGCTGAACCTGTTTTTATTTGACCCATCCCCATAGCAACAGATAAATCTGCGATGGTTGTGTCTTCTGTCTCTCCAGACCTGTGAGATATGATCGCACCAAATCCTGCGGAACGAGCTTTATTCACTGCTTCAATAGTTTCTGTAACGGTTCCAATTTGATTTAGTTTTATTAAAATTGAATTCATACTTTTTTCAGTGATTGCACGATTTAATCGTTCTATATTTGTTACAGTCAAATCATCCCCAACAATTTGAACTTTATCACCAAATTTATTGTTAAAATGAGCCCATCCAGTCCAGTCATTTTCATCTAATCCATCTTCTATGGAGATAATAGGATATTGATTAATTAATTTTCCTAAATACTCTACCATTTCTTCAGATTCAAGTGTTTTATTTTCTGAGTATAAATTATAATTGTTGTTTTCAAATAATTCACTAGCGGCGACATCCAAAGCAATATAGATATCTGAAGCTGACTTTAGACCTGCATGTTCAGTAGCTTCCAAGATTACTTCTATGGCTTCTTCATTGGATCTTAAGTTAGGAGCAAACCCACCTTCATCACCAACAGAAGTAGCCATTTTCTTTATTTTTAAGACTTCTTTAAGACAGTGAAATATTTCTGTTCCCATCCTAAGTGCTTCAGAAAATGAGCTTGCGCCAAAAGGCATGACCATAAATTCTTGAATATCAACAGAATTATCTGCATGGCTTCCTCCATTTAAAATATTCATCATAGGAACCGGTAACATTGTTTTGTTATTATTACTTAAATATTCAAATAAATTTTTCTCTGATACCTTTGCTCCAGCATGGGAAATAGCTAAAGATGTACCTAAAATGGCATTTGCCCCTAAATTAGATTTGTTTTTAGTTCCATCAATTTCAATTAACAACCTGTCAGCTTCTTCTTGCTTCGTAACATCAAATCCTTTCAATGCAGATGCAATTGTAGTGTTAATACTATTTACAACATTTTTGACACCTTTTCCAAAGTATCTTTTTTTATCCTTATCTCTAAGCTCAATTGCTTCGTACTCTCCTGTTGATGCCCCTGATGGAACAGAAGCGCGAGCAAAAATACCAGAACGTGTTGTGATGTCAACTTCTATAGTTGGATTCCCTCTCGAGTCTAAAATTTCTCTAGCGATTAATTTTTCAATATTAGTATTCAATTTTTTGTCCTTTAAATTATACGCTCAAATTAAAATCTAGTTTAAACACCATCCAACAACTATAACTTAAATTTATATGATGAAATAATTAATTTATTTGAAAAAAGAAATATAATGTTAGAGTTTTTACGTTTTCAACAAGATGAAGAGCAAGCTTGGGATTTATTTGTTCCTAAAACAAACAATGGCACAATTTTTCATCTAAGGTCATTCCTTAATTATCATCCCAAAAGTAGATTTAACGATCATAGTGTGATGGTAAAGAAAAAAGGAAGCTTGTTTTCGTTGTTACCTGCAGCTGAACAAGTTTTAAACGGTAAAAAAACATTAGTTTCTCATCCAGGTGCGACAGTAGGATCTTTTACTTTACCTGAAAATTTATCTATTGCAGATTCCTTTTCTCTTGTTGAAAAATTAATTGAATACGCTAAAAATGAAAAATTTCAGTGTATTAGAATAAGTTTGACTCCGAACTTATATCAGAGAAGGCTCTCAAATTATATGGAATATAGTTTTTTAAAATTTGGATTTGTTTATGCTAAAAGAGAAGTGACAAGTATATTATTTCTAGAAGAAACAATTGAAAAAACAAAAATGAAATTTAGGCCATCACATTTAAGGGCCGTTAGAAAAGCAATAGATAAAAATATTGAAGTTAAGCAATCTAAAAACATTGGCGCTTTTTATGCAATTTTAAAAAATAATTTAGAAATACGACATGGAGTTAGTCCTACTCATACTCTTGAAGAGTTAATTAACCTTTTTCATTTGTTTCCAGATAAAATTAGGCTTTTTGCTGCATTTTATGATGACTTGATGATTGCTGGAGTGGTAACCTTTCAAGTTAATCAAAGAGTTTTATTGGCTTTTTATATTAGCCATGATGAACGTTATTCTGATTTAAGAGCTGTTAATATTTTGTTTTATAATATTTTTGAATGGGCCATAGAATCAAAGTTTAAAGTTTTTGATTTTGGAATTTTTACTGTTAATGGGGAACCTAATATGGGTTTAGGGAGATTTAAAGAAAATTTTGGTGCAAGTGGTATTTTTAGAGATACTATTGAATTAAATCTAGATTGTTAACATGTCTATAAAACTTTTGGGAAAACAATCTCTTGTATATGGTTTTGGTCATGTTGTAACTCGCTTAGTAACTTTTTTACTTTTGCCACTTTATACGAACCAATTCACTCCAGAACAGTATGGGATAGTAGCTCTTTTTTACACTTTTGTTCCGTTGCTAAATATAGTTGTTCGATATGGAATGGGTGCAGCGTTTTTAAAAAACTACGTTCCTGCTAATAAAGAAGATCGCATGAGTATAATGACTAATGTTATTATATCACTTGTTTTAACAGGAATACCATTTTTGTTATTATTTTATTTTTTTAGAGAAAACCTTTCTCTTGTTTTTTTTGGTGTTGTAAAGCCTTCTTATGTGGTTATGATGGGGATTATAATTTTCCTTGATACTATATGGTCCATTCCTATGCTTGCTTTAAGAGCCGAAAATCGTCCCCGCCTTTTTATCTTCTTTAGTTTTTTGAATGTGGGTGTTACATTACTTTGCAACTTGGTTTTTATTATTATTTTTAAAATGAATATTGGGAGTATTTTCTTAAGTAACCTAATTGCCTCTTTAATTATATTTATTTTAGTTCTTCCTTATATTTATCAAAGATTTAGATTTTCTACTCTGTCAATTGTTAAGTGGAAAACTATTTTATCCTTTGCGCTTCCTTTTCTTCCAGCAGGTTTATTTGCAATGGCAATGGAGGTTGCAGATCGATACATATTAAAACTATTAACTGACCTTGAAACCGTAGGCATTTATAATGCAGGATATAAAATAGGGGTTCTTATGCTTTTAGTTGTAAATGGTTTTAATATGGGATGGCAGCCTTATTTTTTAGAAAAAAACTTTGACTCTCGAAGTAAAATTTATCCAAGAATAAATAGTATAGTTTTGGCAATATTAGGATTTATTTGGATATTATTACTTTTTTGGACAGATGATTTAATAAGAACAAGCTTTTTGGGTATAACTTTTTTTGGTTCAGATTTTTTCGGCTCTTTAAATATTATTCCTTGGATAGGTTTAAGCTATTTTTTTTATGGATTCTATCATCTTCAAACACCAGGGGTTTTTTTAAAAAATCGACCCAAATATGCAGCTTGGACAAGACTATTTGGAGCATTCTCTAATATTGGACTATGTTTTTTGCTTATCCCAATATTTGGAGCATTGGGTGCTGCTTATGCCACATGTATATCTTTTGGTCTTATGGCGCTATTGATGTTTTTTATTAACAGGTATTTAATTTCTGTTAAACTTGAGTATAAAAGCTTAATTATTATATTTTTATTATTAATTATAAGCTATGCAGCTTTTTCTGTTTATCAAGACAACTCTACTGTAAATCTATTTATTATGTTTTTTTACATTGCAGTTATTTTTTATTTTAAAATAATAAACATACAAAGTTTGAATAAAATTTTTGCCTAATACCTATGGCTTTATTAAAACCTAACTTCTTTATAATTGGTGCACCTAAGTGCGGAACAACTTCTCTTCATAATTATTTAAAAAGTCATTCTCAGATTACTATGTCTAATCCAAAAGAACCACATTATTTCAGTAAAGATATAAAAAACGGTGGGATTCGAAACATAGAGAAATACGCAGATTGTTTTTCTCATGGCAAAAGAAATGCAATAGCTATTGGGGAATCCTCAACATTATATTTGTATTCTAGAGTTGCTGTGCAAAATATATACAATTATAATAAAGATGTGAAATTTATTACAATGATTAGGAATCCTATTGAAATTGCACGGTCTTTTCATCAGGTAGCTTTAAAAGTTTTTGGAGAAATAGAAACTGATTTTCAAAAAGCATGGTTTTTAGAGAAAAATAGGAAGTCTGGGATGAATATTCCCGTCGGGTGCATAGACCCCAAATTAATTCTATATGGTAACATTGCAAAATTAGGCCAGCAAGTTAAGAGGTTGTTGTCAAAAATAAGCTCAGACAAAATACATTTTGTTTTATATGATGATTTTAAAAGTTCAACAGAATCTGAGTATGTTAAAATTTTAAATTTTTTAAATGTGGATATTGAATTACCTCATCGCTTTAGTTCGTATAATAAAACTCATAAAATAAAAAACGAATCTCTTACCAAAATAACTAATTATGGTTCTGCTTTAAAAAAGAAGATGAATATAAAAACAAAATTTAATATAGCAGATAAAATCCATAAAATGAACATCACTGATGATCCACTAGATCATCTACCCGAAAGTTTTCTATTAAAAATGGATAAGTTTTTTGAACATGATATCACTTTATTATCGAGACTAATTAAAAAAGACCTATCAAAATGGAGAATTTCCTAATGATGAGAATAAAAAAAATAAGGGCAATTTTTTCAATCTATTTTTGGAAACAAGTATACTTATTAATCACATCATTTTTGACAGGAAATGTTTGGGCAAAGAGTCGTCTAGGTAGTTATGAAAATATTGACATTAATCCAACCGCACGTTTTGGGAATTATCCTGAAAATATTTTTTTTAAAAAAAATATTTCTATAGGGTTCGGTGTACATATATATGCTGGAAAAGGCTCTAAAATATTCGTTGGAGATAATACAATGATTGGCCCCTTTGTTTTTGTAACTACAGAAGGTTTTTCACATTCAAAAGAAAACCCACATAAAGCACATTCAGGGCATGCAGGGAATGTGCTTATTGGGAATAATGTAAGAATAGGTGCTCACGCTATTCTTTTGCCGGGGTCAAAAATTGGTGATGGTTCATCTATTGGAGCAGGTAGCGTAGTAACTAGTGAAGTCCCACCTAACACAATATTTGCAGGAAATCCTGCAAGGTTTATTAAAAATATAAAATGAATGTCAAGGTACGGAAGTTTCCTTATCCTTTTAAATGTGCATTCTCTATTTCAAGCGATATAGACAATGCCTCTTCGTTAGATTCTTTTGTACAATTTATGGATTTTCTTAACAGTGAAAATCAAACTATATATGGACCAGGACTTGGGTTAGAAGTTGGTAACAGTTTTTGGTTCTTTAATGGATCGAAATCATTTCAACTTTCATACTTTGAAGGGTTGACACATAAAGAAACTTTGTTGGCGCCTATTATTAGAACGTATTTACAATCTAAGCATATTGATACCCTACATTCATGGGGGAACTTTGATAAAGGAGGTTTTAAAAGAAGTTACGCAAATAAAGGAATGGAGGTTCTAAATAAATATAATTTTGATGTGCCTGTTTGGGTAAATCATGGAATAAATCCTAATTATCAAAAAATCGGTGATTTTCCTAACATGTATGGTGACGATCCAAATCACTCTTGTTACCATTCAGATCTATTACTTGAATCTGGATTTGAATACGTTTGGACTGGCAAAGCAACACATATTATTGGGCAAGATGGTAAAAATAATTTTTCAATTTTTACAAAGTCAATTATTCAGAGACTTTTTAAAAAAATCAAATATCAAAATGTAAAAGACCCTATTTATGATGATGATAATAAACTATTGAAACCTTTGAAATTAAGAGATGGAAATGAATTATGGGAATTTACACGTTTTATTAATTCTTGGGGTAATGCTGGTGAATTAGATTTAAACGAGTTTGCTGATCAGATAAAAATTCAAAATCTTAAAAGATTGATAAAAAATGAAGGATTCATGATACTATATACACACTTTAACGAAAATTTATTTAAATCTATTCCTAAAACCTTACATTGTAATCTGATGGCCCTAAAGCAAATGGTAAGCAGTAAAGATATATTGATGGGTACAACTTCAAGAATCTTGAAGTATTGGGAAATATCAAATTATGTTTCATATGAAGTGCAAGACCTTCAAGATAAAGTTATTATAACAATTAATGAGGATATGCATTGCCCGGTTGGAGTAAAATCGATAAAAAGTTTTCATTTAAGTGGCCTTACTTTTTATATTAATGTTTCCAAACCATGTAGGATTATTTTTAAAAATAAATTATGTAAAACAATTGTAAATCCTCCCGATGAAACTGGGCAGAAATCTGTTTCTATTCCATGGGAAAAATTAGAATACCCCAAGGTCAACATTCTATGAAAATTTTGTATATATCTCCTGAAAATACAGTTGGCACTCTAACATTATGGAAAAAAGAACATGAGAGAAGGGGAAATCATTGTCGAACTCTAACGTTCTTTAAGTCTCCCAAAAATTTTAATGACGATATTTGTTTAAATCTACCTTTTAATTTTACTAACCCTAAAATGGCTAATCTAAGGAATGAGATATACAAATTATACAGAGGAGAAGATGGCTACTTTAAAGAGAAAAAAGGATATCCTCCCGTTTGGGAACCAGAAGGGTTTTTTGATAATGTTTTTTTAAAAATCAAGGATATAATTTGGAAACCTATTATTTATAAGGCTATCAAAAATTTTGAATTGGATAAGTTTGATGTTTATCATTTCGAAAGCGGGATGGATTTTTTGAAAAATGAAAGTTTTGTGAAAGAATTAGTAAGAAAAAATAAAAAAATTATATGTCATTATCATGGTGAGGATTTGAGAAGTCGAGGTGTGATGCCGTTAATCGATAAAGTTTCAGACTTAAACTTAACAAATGAACTAGACTTGTTAGATAAGCATCCTAACCTTAAATATCTTTTCTTACCTTTTGAAACTTCCAGGTTTATTAAAAAAACAAGCCAGAACAAAATATTGAGGGTCGGTCATGCCCCAACTAATCGTTTTTATAAAGGATCAGAACACATTATTAAGGTATGTCGAAAGTTAAAATTGGAAAGAAAAATAGAATTTGATTTAATAGAAAATGTTACAAACAGAGTAGCTTTAAAAAAGAAAAGTAAATTAGATATTTTTATTGATCAAATAGGAGATAAAGGAGGATGGGGATACGGAATGAATTCTATTGAATCTTTATCTATGGGAATTTGCACGCTCACTGAAATGAATCAACCATATGAGGATTTTATCAATGATCATCCTTTTGTAAATGTTAATGAGAAATCATTGGAACCTAAACTAAGAAGCCTAATTAAAGATCCTGATAATATTTTACTTAGAGGGTCTGAGGGGAAAACTTGGGTTAATGAACATCATAGCATAGATAAAGTTGCTGACGAATTGTATCGGTATTATTCATCAATAGGGATAAAAAATTAGATATATGATTTATAAGCCAAGTTATATTTTTTGGGCAAAAATATTTAGCATTCTGATTGGACCATATTTCAAGTTTTTTAATTTTTTTCGCAAAAAATACGATATTCAATCAATAAATGTAAAAACTATACTAGTTACAGAATATCACCGAATAGGAGATGTGATTATTATCGCACCTATTTTAAGATCAATTAAGCTTAAGTTTCCGAATTCAAAAATAATCTTACTTTGTAATGAATCCGCAAAAGAGCTTGCAGAACATTTAAAATTAGCAGATAAGATCATTGGTGTATCTGTACCTTGGACAAATTGGAGATGGTCGTTTTTAGAATGGTATAGAATTAGAAGTTTTGCTAAAAGCTTACGTTTGTTAGGTGTTGATTTGGGTGTTGACTTTAAGGGAGACATAAGGAACTCATGGTTTTTATGGAATATACATCCAAAGATTAGTTTTGGGTACGATACAACAGGGGGAGGATATTTTTATACCAATCCTTTTTTTATGGATCAAAATATTCACCAAAATAAAAGAGCTTTGAAATTAATTGAAGAATTTGGATGCCGATCCAATTGTGATAAAAAACATAGGTACCATTCCATTAAGGATGGATGTGTTGTCTTGCACCCAGGGTCTTCAGATTTAGATAGGTCTTGGCCTGATTCCCATTGGGTAGAATTGGCTCGGCTACTTAGTATAAGATTCAAAGTAAGCATTGTAATAACTGAAGATTCATCTAGTCTTGTTTCAAAATTAAAAATTGAAGATCTAGAATTGCAATATTTTGAAGGAAGCTTAGTTAGTTTTTGTGATTATATAAATAATCAAAAGTGTCTGATAGCACTTGATTCAATGGCTGGTCATTTAGCAAGTTATTTCGGAGTTCCCGTGATTTCATTGTTTGGATCGCAAAATCCAAGCTTAACAAAGCCAAAAAATAAATATGGTAAAATTATTAAGCCCAAAATAATATGCGAGCATGATAGAGATCATTGGAGGCTATGCAAGTTATGTATTGAATCAATTTCACCAAGAATTGTTTATGAGAAAACAGTAGAACATATTTTATATGTTGAAAGTAATTTATAAATATAAATATTGTTGATAACAACATTTTTAGTAAATTCAGTCGATAAAATAGATTAACGTTGAAAAATACAGTATTGTATTCTTCATCTTTTAATCTTTTTTTCGCAATTAATGTTATTACATAGGGTAGTGACATTGACCAAGAAACCAAACCAAGGAGGTATCGGCATGGCTGATGTAACTTCAACTGTACAAAACGCAGCATCGGGTGTAGTAGGTGTTATAAAAGCACTTATTGTACTGTTTGTCTTTGTAAACATTATTTATTCCACGGGTTTTGATCCTATTGGCGGCATTGTAGATCTTGTAAACACATTTTTAGATGGTGGGTTTGCTGGTTTACTTGCTTTATTGGTTTTTCTCTCGTTTCTAGCATAATAACTATGGGTTAAGGTAAGCAGATTGTTTTGTAATCAACCTTTTCCTGAAAACAGGAGGAAACTATGCTAAAAGGCATGCAACAGGTTAACGAATGGCTGAGTCAACTTACTGATCTAGCCAAAACCTTAGTCGTGATCGGCATTATTGTTGGTATTCTTTTTGATGATTACTTTGGAGTTATTGCAGGCTTAGGACGTATAATGTCTCAGTTTGGTGACGCTGGTTTTGCTGGAATTTTATCACTGGCAATTTTAGTAATGTGGTACGAAAAAAAATAAATTTAATGTGAGATCTCAAATAGCGCCCCAAAAATAATTTTGGGGCGCTTTTGTTTTGAGACTAATATTTAAGTTTTGATCTAAAATAAATGCTAATCATATCTTAAAATAAAATAATATTCTATAAATGCGATTGGTGTTTTTTATAATAACTTTCTTTTCACTGTTAATGGGTGATATTCATGTTTTTAATCGTCGATCTAGCACTGAATCAGAGATAAGAACTGTTGAGATTGGGAAAACCTTATTTATATCCGCAAAAGATTTATCCTCATCTTTATCTACAAAAATATACGAGAATGCAGAAAGAAAAAAATTAGTTCTATATATTGCTGGTAGTAAAATAAAAATTTCTGGTTATAGTAGCTTTATCATTATTGATGAAAAAACTTTTCAAATGGCGAAGACAGTTAGCGTTGAAAACAATGATCTTTTCATCCCTGCACATGATTTTTTTAATATTCTAAAATCTTCAATAATGCCCGAAGTTGACTTTGACCCATTAAGAAAAATTTTAGAAATAAATGTAATAAAGTACGATATCACAAAAATTGATATTGATGTTAAGTCTAATGGGACTATTATCAAGTTGGGGACAAAAAAGCCTTTTGCTGAAAATGGCATAAGTTCTTTTATAAACAAACACGGTTGGTATTATTTAACTATATCAGGAGGAACGATAGATACCGCATCCATTAATTTAGGCGTTACTAGAGGTGCCGTTCGACAAATAGAGTCAGATCAAATAGGTTCCACTGCCCAAGTTGCTTTCAAGCTTGGATCAAAAGTTTTAAGCCATGAATGGTTTCAAAGTTTAGACCCTAGTGAAATAATAATTACTCTACGCACACCAATTGCACAACGTGATAAATATGTCGAACAGGCAAAAGCTCGGTGGCGTTTGGATACTGTTGTTTTAGATGCTGGACATGGAGGAAAGGATCCTGGCGCTATAGGGAAATATGGTACAAAAGAAAAAGATGTGGTTCTTGATATTACAATGAGGGCTGGAAGATTATTAGAAAAATCAGGCATAAAAGTCGTTTATACTAGAGATGAAGATGTATTCATACCTCTATTGGATAGAACAAAAATTGCAAATGATGCTAACGGGAAGTTATTTGTTAGTGTTCATGCTAATGCAAATAAGAACAGAAAGATCCAGGGTTTTGAAACATATCTACTTCGTCCCGGAAAGAGCGAAGATGCGATTGAAGTGGCTTCAAGAGAAAACTCCGTTATTAAATTTGAGGAGATACCTGACCAGTATGAAAATCTTGCTGGTGAAAATTTAATTATGGCAACTATGGCACAAAGTACTTTTATGAAAGAAAGTGAAGATTTGGCATCAATTATTCAAACAGAGCTTGATAAAAAACTTAACACTCCTAATCGAGGTGTTAAGCAAGCAGGTTTTTATGTATTAATTGGGGCTTCAATGCCTAATGCGTTGGTAGAGGTGGGTTTTTTATCAAATCCATCTGAAGAAAAGATGCTAAAACAAAGTAGGCATAAACAAAATATAGCTGAAGCAATCTATTATGCTATTAAAAATTTTAAATCATCACGAGAAAAATTACTAGTTAAAGAGTGAAAGATGGATAATCGACCAATTGGAGTATTTGACTCAGGAATCGGAGGTCTTACCGTTGTTGATGCTTTAGCAAAGAGATTACCTAATGAGACTATTTATTACGTTGGAGATACAGCAAGGGTCCCTTATGGAAATAAGAGCAAGAGTTGTATACAGCAATATGCATTAGAAATTACAAATTGGCTCAAAAAAAAAGATTGCAAAATAATTATTGTAGCTTGCAACACAGCATCTGCTTTAGCTTTAAAATATTTAAGCTCGGTTTTTTCAATCCCTATTATTGGAGTAATTGAATCTGGAGTAAATAGAGGAATTCGAATGAACCAGAACAATAAAATTGCAGTTCTGGGGACTTCTGCTACAATTCGATCTAATGCATACGGGGAAAAGATAAAAGCTGTTAAACCGGAAACTTTGGTATTTAGTCAAGCATGTCCGTTATTTGTCCCGTTGGCAGAGGAGGGGTGGACTGAAGGAAAAATTCCTATGCAAATAGCAGCACATTATCTTGCTGATATAAAGCAGGAAGGAGTTGATACCGTCATTCTTGGTTGTACGCATTATCCTTTGTTAAAAAAAACTATTAGTAAAACTCTTGGAGAAAAAGTGAACTTAGTTGACTCGGGTGATGCCGTTGTAAAAAATGTTATTTTAAATCTTGAAAAAATTAATGGGTTTTCATCAACGAAAAATGGAAAAATAAAATGCTATGTAACAGATGACCCTTCTTTATTTGATGATATTGCTAGTAGTTTTTGTTTAAAAAAAACAGAGCAGGCAATTCAAATTGACTTATAAATTTGAAAATTATTTAAATTCTCTTTTTTCTCTTCAAAGACGTGGAATAAAGCTTGGCCTTGAACATACTAAAAACTTGTTAAAGTTCTTTGATAATCCACATGAAAAGTTTTTGACAATACATGTAGCTGGCACAAATGGAAAGGGATCAACCTGTGCATATATTGAAAGAGTTTTAAGAAATAGTGGTTATAAAGTTGGCATATATACTTCGCCTCATCTTTTTAATTTCAATGAACGCATAAGAGTTGATGGGATTCCTATTTCTGATCAGGAAATTGTTTCTTTTTTGGATAATAGTTTTAAAGAAATAAATAAAATAAGGTCAACTTTTTTTGAAGTGACAACGGTAATGGCATTTGATTATTTTAATAAAAACAAAGTAGACATTGCAGTTATAGAAACAGGATTAGGAGGTCGCCTGGATTCTACAAACGTAATAAGACCAGTTATTTCTGTCATCACTTCGATTTCTATGGACCACACTGAAATTTTAGGTGATAGTATTGAACAAATAGCTAAAGAAAAAGCTGGAATTATTAAAGAAAAAACTCCTTTATTTGTTTATCACCAAGATACCAATATTTTGGATGTTTTTAAAAAAAAAGCAATTTCTCATAATGCAGAAATAAAAATTTCAAAAATTCCAAAAAATATAAGCGTTACTTCTAGAGGGACTCAATTCACTTTTAACAATCAAGATTATACTATTCCACTTTTTGGTTCACATCAAGCTCGTAATGCTGCTCTAGCGATTGATGTGGTTCGTCATTTTGATCCAAAAATAAAGGATAATATTATTTTTAACTCATTAAAAACAGTGTTTTGGCCTGGGAGGATGCAGAAAATCAGGCCAAAAATTTTTTATGATGTTTCACATAATAAAAAAGGAATGGAAAAGACTTTGCAAACGTTAAAAGAGTTATACCCGGATGAAGATATTTATGGCCTATTATGTTTGAAAAAAGATAAAGATTTAACACTCTTGAAAAGTGTAATGTTGAAAAAATTTAAGACCCTTTTTATTTCTGAAGATAAAAAAGGCCTTTTGCTTAAATCTACTGTTTTAGAGAAGGAGTTAGCTAGGATTAGCATTAAGTGCAAACCCGTTAGTTCTATAAAAAAGGGATCGGAATATATTGAAAATTTAGTTAAAAATAATTCTTCTGTAGGGTTAATATTCGGTTCGCATTACATTGCGGAAGAAGTTTTCAACGCTTTTGAAATACCTTTTGACAACTATTATATTTAATGTAATTTCGCATTGACTCGGATTTCCCTCGACGTCTTTTTATAATGTATTCCTTAATTTATTATAGGTTTTAAATATATGGATCTTAATGAACTACAATCCTTAAATATTCGAGAATTATCGAAATTAGCTCAAAAGCTAAACATTGATGGTGGTATAGCGGGGTTAAATAGACAAGCCCTGATTATTAAAATATTAGAAGCGAATGCTAAAAACGATGGCTCTTTCTCTGCGAGAGGTGTTTTAGAGGTAATGCAAGATGGCTATGGATTTCTTCGTTCGCCTGATTTTAATTATATGCCTGGACCGGATGATATCTACGTAAGTCCATCTCAAATAAAAAGGTTTAATTTGAAAACTGGCCATTTAATTTCAGGTCAAATAAGACCTCCTAAATCCAAAGAACGTTTTTATGCTTTGCTAAAAGTTGAAACAATTAATGAAGAAAAAATTGAAAAACTTAAAGAAATAATTTTATTTGACAATTTTACACCTCTATACCCTGAAGAAAAATTTAATCTTGAGACAAAAATACAAGATCTATCTATGAGAATTATGGATCTAGTTTCTCCTATTGGCAAAGGTCAAAGAGGTTTAATTGTTGCTCAACCAAAAACGGGTAAAACGGTTTTAATGCAAAAATTAGCTAATGCTATTAGCGAAAATCATCCCGAAACGAAAAGAATTGTTTTATTAATTGATGAAAGGCCTGAAGAAGTTACAGATATGAAAAGAAATGTTGATGCAGAAGTAATTAGTTCAACTTTCGATGAGCCGCCAGAACGTCACGTTTCTGTTGCTGATATGGTTCTACAAAAAGCAAAGAGGATGGTTGAATACGGACAAGATGTAGTGATTCTTCTTGATAGTATAACAAGATTAGCTCGTGCACATAATGCTGTAATTCCTCATAGCGGTAAAATACTTTCAGGGGGAGTAGATTTTAATGCTTTAAAAAAACCAAAGCAATTTTTTGGTGCTGCAAGAAATACGGAAGAAGGAGGAAGTTTAACTATAGTATCTACAGCTCTTATTGATACAGGGAGTAGAGCCGATGAAGTTATTTTCGAAGAGTTTAAAGGTACAGGAAATATGGAGTTGGTTCTTGATCGGAAATTGAGTGATCGTAGAGTATACCCTGCTTTTGATATCATAAAATCAGGAACTAGAAAAGAGGAACTATTGCTTGGGAGAAAAGAATTAGGAAGAATGTGGATATTAAGAAAGCTATTGAATGATATGAAAGTAGATGAAGCTATGTCCTTCATGCAAGATAGGATGAAAAGAACTAAGACCAATGTGGAATTTTTAGATACAATGAGTCAATGATTTTTTAAAATATTTATATTTAAAGATGAATGAAACGTTTCCTGATATAAAGACTACAGTATTAAGGTTAAGCACAGATAAACCAGTTCGAAAAACTCCATACCAGGTAAAAGGAGTTTTCATAAAAAAGCATGCCAGTGAACCAATTACCCCAATGTTGGATGGGACTTATAGGAAAAAATTTTTTTATCCCAGGGTGCAAGTCAAAATTTTGAATGAACAAATTTACATCATTGGTATTAAGGAAGGAGTAGAACCAGTTCTTTCAATTTCTGATAAAATAAAAGAGTTAGACTTTGGTAATATTACTTTTACGATAAATGATTTTGAAGAAGAGACATTTCAACAACAGTTTACTTTATCAGGCACTGTAGTTAAGTATAGTTTTTTAACATCTTGGGCAGCTTTAAATCACGTAACAGGTAAGAAATACCGATCATTGCCGTTCAAGAAAAAAATTTCATATTTAAATAAATTATTGGGAACTAATTTAATTTTTTTAGCCAAAGAAATGGGGATGCCAACTGACAAAGGAATATATACAAAGGTTGAAGTATCTAATTTGCATCCAAAGTCAATAGATGACATTAAATGGAAATCATTTAAAGGTGATTTTAAAACTAATATTATTTTGCCAAACTATATAGGCTTGGGTAATGGAATAACGCGTGGATACGGGACAATAAGTGGACTATTCGATATAAATAAGGTTGTTTTTGATAAAAGATTAGATAAGGAAGAAACAAAAGATATGGATCTTGTTTTACCTGATGATTCAATCAAAAAAAGGAAAAAAACAAAAGATAAAAGTAATAAAAGTGTAAAAAAACAGAGGAATAAGCAGAGTCAAGGCCTTAAAAAAAATAATTATAAAAAAAGTAAAAATTATGCAAAATCAAAGAGAATATTTTCTGAAGATTTTGATGTTATTGTTGATGGCAATGTCATTACCCCAGAAAAGGAAAGTGATGTTCAAGATGATCAACGATTTAATACTGAAAAGCATCATAAGCAGCAACATAAATTTTGATATATAAACTTGCAAATAGGGTAAACAAGATAAAGCCTTCGTTTACTTTAGAAATGGCTACAGTAGCTGCAGAGATGAAATCAAAAGGCGTTGACCTTGTTAACTTCTCTGTCGGTGAGCCAGACTTTAATACACCTCCTCATATCATTAATGCTGGGAAAATAGCTATGGATAAAGGATTCACTAAGTATACGGCAGGTCCTGGGATGATAGAGTTTAGAGAAGCAATTTGTGACAAGCTTGAAAGGGAGAATGATTTAAGGTATAGCATAAAAAATATTTTAGTTTCAAATGGTGAAAAACAGAGTTTGTATACAGCTTGCCAAGCTCTCTTTGATAAAGGTGATGAGGTATTAGTTTGTAAGCCGTATTGGGTTTCTTTCCCAGAGTTTGTTCGATTATCTGATGCTGAACCTGTTTTTGTTAACACTATACCTGAAAATAATTTTGAGATAGACTTTACGCATCTTGATAAAGTCATATCAAAAAAAACAAAAGGTATTATTATTAATTCACCTTCAAATCCAACAGGGGGAGTTTGGAGCAATGAAGCGATATTGAGATTGTTAAAAATTGCAAAAAAAAATAACTGGATAATTATTTCTGATGAGTGCTATGAAAGGCTTGTATATAATGAAAAATTCATAAGTACTGAAAAAATTAATAGAGATCATAAAATTGGTGCTACTGTTCTTACATGCATGAGCCTTTCTAAAACTTATGCAATGACAGGTTGGAGGATTGGATATACTGCAGGTTCAGTAGAATTAATTAGTGCAATGTCAAAATTACAAGGACAGGCAACTTCTTGTGCAAACTCTATAGGTCAATTTGCAGGGATTGAAGCTCTAAGTGGAGATCAAAAATGTGTTCAAGATATGTTGATGTTATTTAAACAAAGAAGAGATCTCATCATCAAGCTCTTAAACGAATTACCAGGAGTTAAGTGCCTCTCTCCTGCGGGTGCATTTTATGCTTTTCCTGATTTTAGTAGGTTTTTAGGTAAGGAAGTTGATGGTAAGTTATTGAGAGACACTTTTGATATTTCAGAGTATATTTTACGCTCGTCTAAGGTGGTGACTGTACCAGGTGATGGTTTTGGTGCTCCTGGGCACATTCGTTTTTCCTATGCAACCAATAAGCAAAACATAGAAAAAGGAATTAAGCGTATTCAAGGCGCCTTAAAAAAAATTGTTTAACTTTAGGAGTAAATTATGAAATCAAATGTTCATCCAGATAATTATAGATTAGTTGTATTTAAAGATACATCGTGTGATTATAGTTTTTTAACTAGATCTACGGTAGAAACTAAAGAAGTTATAAAGTGGGATGACGGTAAAGAATATCCACTATGTAAAATTGAAATTTCAAACAAGTCTCATCCATTTTTCACGGGTAAGCAAAATTTAGTTGATACTGCAGGTCGTATTGAAAAGTTTAATAAAAAGTACGAAAAAAAATAGAAGAGAGTTTTATAGACTAAGAAATATGTATAAAAATTAAACTTCTGAAATTTACCCTTGCTTATTAAATGATACTGAGTACAAACATTGAAAATAAAGCTCCAAGAGATAATTGATAAATATCATCACTTATCTGAGGAAATGACAAAGCCAGAAGTTTTAAGTGATCAAAAAAAACTATCATCAGTAGCAAAAGAACATAGCTCTCTAGAAAAAATTGTTCAAGTTGCAACAGAATATATTTCAGTTCTAGATCAAATTGATGAAGATAAAGAAATGCTTAATGAAGATGATGCAGAATTAATTGAAATAGCTCGCGAAGAATTACCTGCTCTTGAAATTAAAAAGTCTAAATTAGAGGAAGAATTAAAGATTCTGCTTTTGCCTAAGGATCCAAATGATGATAAAAATTTAATTTTAGAGATAAGAGCTGGAACGGGTGGAGATGAAGCGGCTCTTTTTGCTTCGGATTTGTATAGAATATATATAAGATATGCTGAAAGGAAGAATTGGAAATATAAAATAATGAATTCTTCTGATACGGGTATAGGAGGCATTAAAGAGGCTATAGTTTCTATAAATGGAAAAGGTGCTTTTGGAATGTTAAAATATGAAAGTGGTGTTCACCGAGTACAGCGAGTCCCAAAAACCGAAACTAGTGGCCGAGTTCATACTTCTGCAGCAACCGTAGCTGTTCTCCCTGAAGCAGAAGACGTAGATATTGATATCAATGACGGAGATTTAAAAATTGACACCTATCGTGCTAGTGGAGCTGGTGGTCAGCATGTAAACAAGACTGAATCTGCAATAAGGATTACTCATGTCCCTACGGGTTTGGTTGTGACATGCCAAGATGAGTCTTCCCAGCATAAGAACAGAGCAGCTGCATTAAAAGTTTTAAAAGCGAGGTTGTTAGCTTCTGAACAACAAAAAGCAGCGGCAGAAAGAGCGGCAGAAAGAAAAAGTTTGGTTTCAACTGGAGACAGGTCTGCAAAAATAAGAACTTATAATTTTCCTCAAGGAAGAATTACTGATCATCGAATTAGTTTTACTTCTTATAAGCTACACGAAGTAATGGATGGGGATCTAACCGAACTTATAGAAAAATTAAAAATCGCAGAACAGCAAGAACTTATGTCCGCAAATACTAATTGATATAATTTCCAATTTTTAACGTATATGTCCAAAATTTGGAGAATAATCGATATTATCAATTGGGCAGAAAAATATTTTTCTCAAAACCAATTCACTAATCCTAAATTAGAAATTGAGTGGCTTTTAAGATCTCTTCTAAAATGTAACAAATTAGATGTTTATTTACGTTTTGAAGAGCCTTTAGATAGTAGACAACTTTCAGTTTTAAGGAGTTGGATAAAAAGAAGAGTTAAAAATAATGAGCCTCTTCAATACATTACAGGTTCTTGTGAGTTTTATGGGAGACGATTTATTGTTAACTCAAAAGTTCTTATACCAAGGCAAGAAACTGAAAGGTTAATAGATATAGTGATTGATAAAAGTAATAAGCTAGAAAAGCCAGATATTCTTGATGTGGGAACAGGGTCTGGATGTATTGCTTCAACTTTAGCATTAGAAATATCTAAAGCAAATGTTTTTGGTATTGATATTTCTTTAGATGCAATTAAAGTTGCTGAAGAAAATAAATCTAGGCTAAATGTGAAAAATGTTTTTTTTTATGAGATGAATATTTTAATTGACACGCCTTCTCAAACTTATGATTTTTTGATTTCTAATCCACCATATGTATCTCAAAACGAAATGAAAAATCTTTCAAAAGAGATAAAAAACTTTGAACCTCATATAGCTCTAACAGATTTTGATGATGGACTAATTTTTTATCATAGGCTTGGAAAGATTGGTAAGGATATGTTAAAGCTTAATGGATGGATTATTCTTGAACTTGGGAAGGAAAAACATTCTAATAAAGTTTATTCTATTTTTAAAAATTTACATTATAGAAATTTAGCACTAATAAAAGATTTTAATGGTGACAATAGAGTTTTAATTGCTCAAGCATAATGTTTATTGATTTGTATGTTTTTTGATTAAGCAATAGAATGAAAGATATCTACAATTACTTTTTACTAATTCGGCCTTTAAATGTTCTAGTCTCGGGTTTAGCTATGTTAATATCAGCTGCAATATTAGATAGTCTGGATCAAAAGTTAATGGTTATATTAGTAGTTTTGGTCGTTATGGCATATACTGCAGGAGCAAATTCTATTAATGATGTTTTAGATCTGGAAATTGATAAAGTCAATCGACCTTCAAGGCCAATCCCAAGTAAAAATATAAGAAAGAAAAAAGCTCTAATATTTAGTTTTTTTCTATTTTTATTTGGTTCAGTTTTGTCTCTTCAGCTACCATCGAACGCATATTTTATCAGTATAGTAGTTTCAATGCCCTTAATGATCATTTATAGTACACATTTAAAGTCAAAACCTTTGATTGGAAATATTGCAGTGTCTTTCATTATTGGTTTATCTTTTATTTTTTGTGGTACGGCTTTTGGAAATGTCTATCCAATGTGGACTCCCGGATTATTAGCATTTGGCTTAACTTTAATTAGAGAAATAACTAAAGATATAGCCGATCTTGAAGGTGATCAGATTGCCAAACATAACACATATCCTATCCAATATGGAATCAAAGGCGCGATTAAACTTATTTCTGTTCTATCATGTGTAGTTTTTTTATCTGCGTTGGTACCATATTTCAATAATACTTATAATGATTGGTATTTAATTATTTTGTTTATTGGCGTTGAGATCCCTTTAATAATGGTTGTATTTTTACTTGTAAAAAATCCAACGATTTCGTCCGCTATTCTAAGCTCTAAAATATTAAAATTCAGCACGATAATGGGACTTTCGGCAATATATACAGGATCTTTATAATGACATCAGAATTTGTACATTTACACAATCATTCAGACTATAGTTTATTAGACGGCGCTCAAAAGATTGATCAATTAGTTAATACGATTGATGATCTAAATATGGATG